>JAHEBB010000270.1 GCA_024642575.1 Trueperaceae bacterium
AATAATCGCCTTGCCTGTCTTTGGGTCAAGCGGGCGAATGGTAGCCAACTTACAGCCACCCAAAAGCAGCGTCAAGACTAAAGTGCTTAGCACTAGGAGTTTTGCTCTATCCATAGGGTTCAAAGGAAAAGCCTTAAGCTTAATGGTGATAAACTTCCCAGTTGAAATAAGTCTCAAACGCTTCAGTAAGGGAAGCTGCCGAGTGTGATGCGTTCATAGCAGCGTGATGCTCAAAACCATTTTTGCAGATATGGCGCATGAGGCTTTGCAGTTCGGGTACTTCGACCACCGCGCGACTACCAAAGGTACTTAGCGGGTCATCAACAAACATCCCATCACCGACATAGGCTTTAATCACGCCGTGGCGGTCATCGGTAGTAACTCTGGCGAAACTAAAAGGGCCAGCAGGCGTACGACCCGCAACTACACCGTAGGTATTTTCATCGCCTAGGGTTGAACCCAAAATGGGCGCATATTCCATCTTGAACTCAGGACCAAAGAAGCTCTTTGCCCAGTTACCACAGTGGAAGAGCACACACTTATTCGGGTTATCGGCGTAGTTGTTGTTCCAATCTACCAGTGCACTTGGCGTACCTGAAGCAAGTTGCAAAGCGTACATGGAGACTACCCCTGTAATATCTACCTCGCAGGCACTTGGCAATAAGGACTCACTCATCATGCTCATTAGCGTACAGACATTGACGCCGTAATTAAGCTGTAAGGAATCCCAGCACTGAATGGCAGACGCGGTAATGTCCAAGGACTGCATCCAGGCGTCCAGCACAATGCCAATTTTCGCCATCTTAACGAGTTTAGGGTCAGGCACACCCTCGGTATTGACATAGGCTTTAATGCCACTTAGACGCTCTTTTACTCTCGAGTCATCATCTTTCAGTTTTTCAGCAGGACCAAAGATGTCAGATAAATCAATGGTTTGCACACTCATGCCAAAAGCTTGCAAAAGTTTTTCACTGTAACGGGTAGTGTTAAAGGCATTGGGTCTTGCTCCAACAGCACCAAGACGGGCATTTTTAAGACCTTTTACAACGCGGCAAACACTTGAAAACTTAATTAAATCTTTTTTAAATGAATCCGTTTTTGGGTGAACTGTGTGCAGCTCGGTCACAGTAAAAGGGAAACCGTACTGGTACAAATTATTGCAAACCGAAATCTTGCCACAAAACGCGTCGCGCCTGCGTGAAGGAATGAGCTGACCCAAATCATCAGGGTAAGCCTGTACTAAGATGGGCACCTGCAAACCTGAGAGCTTGATGGTGTCAGCAATGCCTTTTTCATCGCCAAAGTTGGGTAGACAAATCAAGATGCCGTCTATGTCATCTTGATGTTGCTTGAATAAAGCAGCGCATTTTTTAGCAGTTTCCCAGGTTTCAACCGCACCGAGTTTGGTATCTTCCTCACTGAGCATAATAGGGCGAATGTTCATCTCAGCGAAAAGCTCCGAAATATCTTGCCGACCCTCAGTTATGAGCGAATCAGGAAAAAAATTGCGATTACCAACAATCACACCCAAAGTCATTTGTTTTGGCTGGTTTGTCATAGCAGCGTCCTCTTACTTTCTAAACCGCAACGCAAGGTGAGGTTTACCGGGTAGCTCGATGGCATAACCCTTTTCATCGCCCCGAAAATCATAAAGATAGGTTTCTGAGCCCTCTAACTTAAAGGCTTTACCAGGCGTGATGGTCATATTCCAGGTATCAATAATGTCAATCTGATAGTCATTATGTCTTAACGGCAGCAGCATGATTTTATGCTGATAATCGCCCAGATAAATCAGGTGGTAGTCATCATTGACGCCACCTGCAAATTTCAGATTAAAGTAACGCCCCATGCGACCGGGAAAGAGCGTGTTTTCAGAACCTCGCTGTGGGCTTAAGGCACCTGGACCTTCTTCCATGATTTTGCGCAAAAAGCCTATGCGCTTCCAACTTTCACCCCGCAGCACGCCCCCCTTGCCCCACCAGAGTTCGTCATTTTCATCAAAATAGGTCTCGCCGTGACCCGCGTAGCCGCCGTTGGCGACCATAATCCAGAAGCGATGCACTTCTTCTTCGGCACTGATGGCTCCCCAAGGGTAGGGGACGTTGCCTTCATACTCGAGCTCATCATTAACAATCGGTTTCCCGTACTGTGCGCGCCACTCCACCACATTGCGTATCGCAGCATTTTGAATGCAAACATGGGTCACTTCAGGCTTGGTGTGGTCGTAGTTCATATTCACATCGCCGTTATGAATCGAGCGCAGGTGGTTATAGGGGTCTTCAGTGGCTAAGATTTTAAAGAAAGTATCCCAGCGCTCCATAGGTTTATCCTCAAGCAAAAAGTCGTACTCATTGGCAAGTGACCACCAGATATTTCTGAAGGAGCTAATGCGCGCTATCAAATAACGCAAATAACGGTAATCTGTTTCTTCATCCATAGTGGCGTAGCCCCAGCGGTCATATGGATGCCAGATGATGATGTCGGCTTCGATGCCCAGCTCGAGCAAATCATCCAATCGTTTTTCAAAGTGATGCCAAAATACTGGATCAAAGCGCGTAAAGTCGTTTTTCCCTTCGCTATCGCGTTCAAAAGCATAGTAGGCAGGTTCGTTATGGTTAAAAGGATAATGTTTGGGAAATACGCACATGCGAATTTTGTTAAAAGAGGCTTCTTTTAAGGTGGCGAGGGTTTGTTCTTCCATTTCATCGCCTTGATGCGTCCAGGCATAACAGGTCGTGCCAAAGGAATAGTAAGGTGTACCATCCGCATAGGCAAAGTGAAAGGTATCGTTTACATAAACGGGTCCGTGATTAGCTTTCGCAGCAGGTGTGCAATTAAAACTGCCTGTTTTACCGTCTAGCTCTTTAACATTACTTTGGGTACTGTACGTCCAAGTTCCCTCTTTGGTCGGCATACAGCGGATGCGGTAAGTACCTTTACCATCATAAAAACCCTGCACTTTTTGAACTTCACCGTCACAGCGAAATTCGGCACTTAGTTCGACATCCAAGAAAGGATTGCCACGACTGGGTCCTTGCAGCTCTAATTCAAAACGGTTCCACTTTTCAATCTGGGTCATACTTTGTCTCCTTAATGTGTCTAGGTTTAGTGTCTAGGTTTAGTGTCTAGGTCTGATCGACGAAATGACAATAAACTTCACGCCCATCGTTTTGCAAAACGGCGGGAGGTCGTTGCTCCTTACAAAGGTCTTTGGCTAGGGGGCAGCGGTTACGAAAGCGACAGCCTGAAAACTGAAATTCTTTGGCTTCCATATCTGAAGCTTTGTAAGTCTTGCGCTCCCACTTGCGGTTAGTCCCGGCAATCGAATCAAGTAATAGCTGGGTATACGGGTGCTGCGGCTGGCTTAATATCGCTCGAGCGTTTCCAAACTCGACAATCGTGCCACGGTACATGACTGCAATATAGTCACTCACATAATAGGCCGTCGCAAGATCGTGAGTGATGTAAAGAAAACTGGTTTTATAAACCTCTTTTAACGATAAAAACAAATTGATGATATTCATACGCAGTGAAGCGTCAACCATGCTCACGGGTTCATCGGCAATGATAATTTTAGGTTTAGGAATGAGCGCTCTTGCAATCGACACCCGCTGAAGTTCACCCCCTGAAAACTGGTTAGGGTATTTCCCCTTTACATCAGCATGTTTTAGGCCCACCGAGTTAAGCGCTTCACCTAGAGCATCCGAGGTTTCTAAGTTAGTTTTATGCCCAATGCGGTTCGCCGTTTTTTGCAAGTAGCTGTCTACCGTTCGGTAAGCGCTAAAGGCTTCAAAGGGGTTTTGGAAAATGGGCTGTAAGGTATTCAAAAAGGTTTTCCTTGAAGGTATAGCCCCTTCACCAGCTACCACCTGATCATAAATGACAGCAGAACCTGAGGTCGGTTTAATCAGGCGTAAAATAACTTTTGCCAACGTGGTCTTACCGCTCCCTGATTCGCCTACCAGACTTATTATGACTGGCTTATCGCTCTGAACCGTCAGATTCACATCATCTAAGGCGTTGATACGCACCCGTTTAACCAGACCTCCCAAGCGGTAAAACTTATTTAGATGGGTGGTTTTAAGAATGGTGGTCATGCCTGCCTCACCTTATCGACATGATGGCAGGCGGCAAAATGTCCTGGCTGGTGCTCGATGAATGCAGGCTCTTCGGTTTTACATAACTCGGTAGCAAAGGGGCAGCGTGCCGCAAAACGACAACCTACCAAGTTATCCCAGAGACTAGGTGGGCGACCTGAAACCCCTTCACGCTGGTGAGCGTCACCAATCGTGGGTAGAGCTTCAATGAGCATTTTGGTATAAGGATGCAAGGACGCCTTAAAAACACTATCCGAATCGCCAAACTCTACGACTTTGGCGGCGTACATAATCAGCATTTTGTGGCTAATCTGATAATGCACCCCCATATCATGCGAGACAAACAAGATGGTGTTTTTCATCTGCTCTTGTATGTCCATAAGCAGGAGCAAAATACCTTTTTGCACCACGACATCGAGCGCAGTCGTAGGTTCATCCGCCAGAATAATATCCGGTTTAAAAAAAGTACCCATGGCTACCATAATGCGCTGGCGCATCCCTCCTGAAAGCTGATGAGGATAGGCATCGAGGGCTTCTGGTGGCAGGTCTAAACCTTTTACATAGTCTCGTATTTCTTCTAGAATCGCTTTTTTGTTTTGCCTAGGTTCTAAAAAGTCTAGAAACTGCTGGCGGATGCGCACCACAGGGTTTAAGGAACTCATCGAGCTTTGCGGAATATAGGAGATGCGCTTAAACCAGTACTGCTGAATATCTTTGGTAGTGATTTCACCTTTATTGCTCTCAATGCCATAATCAATATGACCCCTGCTAAGCGCCAGCGGATAGATGATGTCACCATAAATAATTTTAAGCAGCGTTGATTTGCCGCACCCCGACTCTCCGGCAATACCCACAATATTTCCGTTAGGTATGGCCAAATCAACGCCATCTACCGCATTGACCTGTCCCCGCACCGTGGAATAAGTTGCCACGATGTTATTCAGTCGAATCATGAATGACCTCGGCGCAGGGCAAACATCTGGTTATAGCCCGTAGACGTCAAAAACAAACCTAAAAATAAGAGAACCGTTGCCAAAACAGGTGCAACCACCCAGAGGTATTGTCCAGTAAAAAAGGCGTTATAGCTTAATGCCCAGAAAATAATAGAACCGAGGGTAGGAATTTCGACCTTGGATAAACCAATCACGGCGAGTGCAGCTTCAGTATTGATAACAAACAAAATAGAGTTGATAAAACCCACCACAATATAGGCATAAACATAAGGAAAAATTTCGTTAAAGATAACCTCGAGCCTGTTTGAACCCGAGAAGATTGCCGTATTGATAAATTCTCGCTCCCGAATCGAAAGTGCCATAGAGCGTATAGTGCGAGCACCCCAGGCCCAGCCAAAGATGACGAGAATGATGCCCACTACTGTAAAAGAGGTATTACCTCTTACCAATGCACCTAGCACAATAAGGATGGGAAAGCTGGGAATGGAAATAACCGAGTCAGTCAAAATCATAATCAGGCGGTCATACCAGCCACCAATATAGCCAGCACTTAAACCAACCAAAGTGGCAATAAGGGTGGTAAAGATACTAACCGAAATCCCCAAAAAAAGTGAATTGCGAATCGAGTAAATCAAAAACCAGAAAATGTCTTGCCCTTGTGAATTGGTTCCTAAGAGATGTTGCAAACTGGGGCGTAGGTTTTTAAAAAAGATGCCTTGCTTGGTAGGGTCAACATGGTTAAAGAAAGGTAAAATTAGACTGCCTAAAATAAAAATGGCTAAAATTGTGATGCCAATTTTTAAGCGCAGGTTTAATTTCATTGGTAGCGAATCCTAGGGTCAAAGAAGGGGTAAAGGAGGTCAATAATGAGAGCCGCTGTTGCTACGGCAATAATCGAAATGGTAACGGTACCGTAGAGCATATTGAAATCTCCGTTACCAATTGCGGTGCGCATCCGCAAACCTAAACCTGGATAGGAAAATAAAATCTCTGTTAAAAGGGCACCGTTAAAAATGCCGCCAATGGATAAGGCTAGCGCAGTGATTTGGGGCAAGAAAGAATTTTTGGCCACATACTGAAACATGATGGTACGTGAAGGCACCCCTTTAAGCCGAGCAAATTGCACATAGCCTTCTTCTTTATTGGCAAACGACAGCGCTTTCATGCCAAGAACATTCCAGCCAAAACCAGCCAAAACCAGCGTCAGGGCTGGGAGAAAGGAATTATAGACAATCAATCTTATTTTCCCTATCGACATTGGACCAGGTCGAATAGTGGTACTTAGCGGGAAAATAGGCCAGACATAAGCAAAAAGCAAAATAAGCACCAAAGCCAAAATATAATAAGGAATAGGGTAGAGAATTACCCCCACAACCTCGAGCCCCGTGGCCCAGCGCGTGTTGTGAAAGAACCCTGCCAACAAACCAATTAAGTTACCAATTAACCATGAAAAGATAATCGAAACGCCCAGTAAACCTGCTGTCCAGGGCAAAGCTTGCAGAATATATTCTGAAACAGGTTTTGGAAAGCCTGAAAGCGAAGGGCCAAAGTCAAATTCAAAAAAGACCTTTTTGAGATAATTAAAATATTGAGAGACTAGGTTGCCCTCGAGCCCGTAAAGTTCTCTAAGGGACTGCCTTAATTTCGTAATAGCTGCGGGATCCATGGTTTGCCCTGCCTGCGTTTGAATCTGATTGATGTACCCTTCAATGGGGTCACTTGGCATGAGGCGAGGCAGAAAAAAGGTCACGGTAATACCAACAAACAAAATAACGAGGTAAGACCCGACTCGAGTGAGAATATATTGGATTAGGTTCATAAGTTGAGAAGAAGGGTTACTCCTAGGAGTAACCCTTCAGAATGTTTTTAGTTACCTGTTGGCTTTATATTGGCTACAATTGCTTTGGCAGAACTCCACCAGGAATAAGGCACAGCGTAGTAGTTATCCTGCTTGGGGAAATTGCTGAAGTAGTACCCATTAGTAGGAATCGTCGTAGGAATACCCATAAGGTTGATGTACGCCATATCGTTAACAAATTCCTTAAGTACTTCACGACCAATTTCATGGAATTCTTCAGAATCAACATCCATAGCAGCGGCCTGAGTAACCAGGTCATTCACTTTTTGATTGTTCCACTGGTACTGGTTGCCAGCATTGGTTTCGTTGGAATCTGCGGGTTGAAGGTATTCGGTTTTGATAGCGCCCCATGCCCCAGAAAGGTAATTATTTGTAAAGAAGCAGTTGGTCCAGTTAAGTTCGGTGGTGCGCTGGGCATTGGTGTTTTGTACGACACCAAACTCGGCGTTGTCCACTTGTCTTACATTGACTTCAATACCAGCATTGCGCCAGCTATCAGCAATTGAGAAGCCCACGCGCTGCATGACTTTGTTCCAGTCACCAGGGATAACAAACTCTAAGGTCCAGAGTTCACCACTTGGCAGGTGCCACTTGCTGTCGCTACCCTTGCTAAAG
>JAHEBB010000008.1 GCA_024642575.1 Trueperaceae bacterium
GCATGCGTATCAAGGTTTATGTCATGAACGTTGAGCAATCTAGCCGTGGCCCCAGCATTCTGGTCTCAAGAGCTGCGCCTGAACTTTTAGAGTACCTCATGAAGCAAGAAATTCCTGAAGTCACGGATGGCACCGTTGAAATCAAATCAGTTGCCCGTGAAGCAGGTCAACGCTCCAAAGTTGCTGTTACCAGTAGCAATCCTAATGTTGACCCAATTGGTGCTTGTATTGGTCATAGAGGTAGTCGTATTCAGGCCGTTACCGGTGAGCTTCAGCGTGAACGTGTGGACATCATCATGTGGGACGCTAACCCAAGAGAGTTTATTCGCAATGCGCTATCCCCTGCCAAAGTTGGCGCTATAGAAGTCAATACTGATAGCGGTGACGCAACCATTACCGTATCGCATGATCAGCTATCTTTAGCGATTGGCAAAGGCGGGCAAAACGTGCGACTAGCCGCCAAACTTACAGGTTTCAAAATTGACCTGAATGCGACAGATGTTATCAGCGATCTTGACGCTGCCCTGCAAGCTGCGGCCCAAGATACCGAACCTGCTGTTTCAACCAGTAGCGAAAGCAAACGGGCTGCTTTTGATGCGCTCTTTAGTGATAGCCCAAAAAAAGCAAAAGAAGAGAGCGAGGAAAGCGCTTAAACTATGCCGCAAGCCTCTGCCCCTAAAACCAAGCATATTCCCCTAAGACGTTGTGTTGTTTGTAGAGAAAGCAAAGCTCAAACAGAGCTCATTCGCTTTTTTCAAAATGAACAGAGCTGGCAACTTGACAAAAAGGGAAAATCAGGGGGGCGAGGTGCCTGGCTTTGCCAGAAAGAGAGCTGTCATCAGGAAAAAAGCTTAAGACGTTTCTTTCGGCAAGATGCCGCGCGCATAAAAGAAGAACTCGAGCAGTATTTACTTAAAACAAGGGCCACAAGCCAAGAATCTCGGGCTAGACGCATTCGCGTAGCCACAGGAGGGATGAATGTCTGAAAAAGTAAGAATTTATCAACTTGCCAAAGACTTAGGTATAGAGAGTAAAGACCTTTTAAGCATGCTCACGGACATGGGTGTCGATGCCAAAACCGCCTCGAGCTCAATTGAAGCTGAAACCGCTGAGATGGTCAAACAATTGCTAGAAGAAACGCCCAAAGCTAGCGAGACCAAGACCCAAAGTCCAGAGGTCAAAGCCCCGAAAGCCGAAGCCACAGCGATTAAGGCCGAAAAACCTAAGCCTGAAGCCAAGGTTGAACTTCCCTTACGCGCCCCAGTTGTTACTGTCATGGGTCACGTAGATCACGGAAAAACCAGCCTTTTAGATTATATTCGCAAGGCAAAAGTTGCCGAAAAAGAAGCAGGTGGCATCACTCAGCATATTGGTGCCTACCAGGTATCGACCAAGCATGGCAATATCACCTTTATTGATACGCCTGGTCATGAAGCCTTTACTACGATTAGACAGCGCGGTGCTAATGCCACCGATATAGCAGTTATTGTCGTAGCTGCCGATGACAGCATTATGCCGCAAACACGCGAGGCGGTTGCCCACGCTAAAGCGGCCAAGGTGCCTATTATTGTTGCTGTAAATAAAACCGATTTGCCTCAGGCCAACCCTGACAAAGTTAAGCAAGATCTGATGCAAATTGAACTTATCCCCGAAGACTTTGGGGGTGACACAATTGTGGTTCCAGTCAGCGCCATGACCGGTAAAGGTGTTGATGATCTCTTAGAAATGATCTCACTTGTTGCCGAAGTTGAAGATTTGCGCGCTGATCCAAATGGCCCCGCCAAAGGCATTATTATTGAGTCCATTCTTGATAAACGTGCAGGCGTACTCGCTACTATTATTGTGCAAGAAGGAACGCTACGCGTTACTGATTACATTGTTTCAGGCGAATCCTGGGCCAAAGTCAAAGCTATGAACGACGCTTTAGGTAACCGCATTCAAGAAGCTGGTCCTTCTTACCCTGTTCAGGTTTTAGGCTTTAGCAACCAGCCACAGGCCGGTGACACTATAGAACAAGTTGCAACTGAGGTGGAAGCAAAAGCCTTGGTTGCCTCACGTCAACAAGCCCGTGAAGGGCTCGAGCGTGAAACCATTGGTCAAAAAGGCGTAACGCTGGCTGATCTCTTTGGCAAACCTAAAACCACTACCGTTAACTTGATCTTGCGCGCAGACACCCAAGGTTCGCTCGAGGCGATTAAAGGCGTACTTGCCAAAGAAGGCGAAAAGTACGAAGAAGTTGACTTAGAAATTATGCTGGCTGAAGTGGGGGCACCGACTGAATCGGACTTGCTCTTAGCCAGCACCGCAGATGCCACCATTATGAGTTTTGGTGTTAATCCAGCTGGTAGTGTTATCAAATCTGCCGAGCGTCAGGGCATCCCCATGAAAAGCTACAAGATCATCTATCAGCTCATTGAGGATGTTCAGCGTATGGTGCGCGGTCAGGTCGAGCCCGAGTACGAAGAAAAAGTTTTGGGTCATGCCGAAGTGCGTCAGGTTATCAAGGTACCTCGTTCAGGCATTATTGCGGGTTCTTATGTACTTGATGGCATTATTCGTCGTGGTGCCAAAGCCAAACTTATTCGTGGCGGCAAAGAAGTCTACAAAGGCACGATTGCCCAGCTTAGACGCTTTAAAGATGATGTCCGCGAAATCGGTACTGGTTTTGAATGTGGTATTAACCTGCAAAACTACGAAAATGTTCAAGAAGGTGACGTCATCGAGGCCTATGATCTCGTTGAAGTTAGTATTTAAGACCTATAAACCCTTGACCTTCTTACCTAAGCTTGCAAATGACTTGGGTAAGAAGGCCATTTTGGGGTAAACTAAGCAAATTATTTTATCTATGCCCAAGTCTTTTAAAGCCCTATCTTACCCATCATCAAAACGGTGGCGTCGTGGCTTTATCAGAACTTATTTGTTATTTCATTTTCTACTGCTTCCTTTTCATGGGCTTTCCTTTGAATTTAGGCAGTCAAAAGGCGAACAGGGCTTTAGTGCTCCGACCAACTGGATTCTAGAGCCAGGCAAATTACGCCGTCTAAGCCCTAGCCAAGAGCGCCTACCCGAACAAGGCTCGAGCCCAAGCAGTTATACCGTCCTGCTCTATTTTCCAATTTTTTTTATTTTCTGTGTTTGTATATATTTTTTTCTAGCGAACTCCAAACTCTTTCGTTTACAAAGTCGCTGGCAGCTCGAGGGTGGGTAACTTGCCCAAAGAGATAGTTCGCACTATCCCTTGATAGCTATTTTTTATTCACCTAAAGCCTTAAAACCTCAAATTTATACCTATCCGTCTCTTTTTTAGAGCAAGAAAGGAAACTTATGAACCGTAGAAATGTTACGGGTGTGGTGGTATTAGCAGCCATTGTTGCCGCTATTTTGTACCTCTGGCAACCCTGGCAGCAAAACCCCACTTTAAAACTAGGCCTTGATTTACAAGGCGGCTTACGCGTAGTTTTGCAGGCTGATCAAGACAATGTTGACCGTGAAGAACTCGATACTGCACGAAATGTCATTGAAAATCGTGTCAATCAATTTGGGGTATCTGAACCCTTAGTACAAACCAGTGGCGATAATCGCATCGTGGTTGAACTTCCAGGTTTGTCGGCAGCCGATCAAGATAGGGCCTTGGGTCTTATCGGGCAACAAGCTGTGCTCGAGTTTCGTCTGGTGAAGCAAGCCTCTCAAAACAAAGCCGTTGGCGACCCCAACAATCCTCTGACTGTTGATGACCTTGAAGAACCTGCCTTTACGGGTGAAATATTGCAAGATGCTAAAGCTGATTTTAACCGTGTAGGTGGCGCAACTCTGGGCGGCGCTGTGGTGCTCTTTACCATCAAGCGTGAGTTTGCTGATGATTTTGGTCAGTTTACCGGCAGCAATATTGGTAGACGTATGGCGATTGTGCTTGACGGTGCCATTCAAACTGCCCCCACCATCAACGGTCGTATTAGTGATAGTGGTCAGATAGAGGGTATGGCAAGCCTCCAAGAAGCCAGCGATATTTCTCTGGTTCTGCGTAGCGGTAGCTTACCTATTAACCTAAACGTTGAAGAGATTCGCGCTATTGGGCCAACCCTTGGTCGCGATTCCATTAATTCAGGAACAAGAGCCGCCATTATCGGCACTATTGCAGTCGTTATTACGATTTTGCTTTACTATGGCCCTCTTTTTGGTGGGGTTTTAACCTTAGGTTTAATTTTAGCCGTTCTCTTTATTTTTGGTGCCTTAGCTGGCTTAAGTGCCGTTCTTACGCTCCCTGGCCTAGCAGGTTTAGTCCTTACCATTGGCGCTGCTGTAGACGGTAACGTCATTTCCTTTGAGCGTATCAAAGAAGAATTACGCGCAGGTAAGGGTCTACGTCTGGCTATGCGCTCAGGCTTTGATAGCTCACTTTCTGCCATTATTGATGCAAACGTTACCACCCTCTTAGCTGCGGCTGCCCTGTATCAATACACCAGCGGCCCCGTACGTGGTTTTGCCGTAACCTTGGCAATTGGTATTATTGCTTCGGTTTTTGTCAATATTGTGGTAGTGCCTTTTATACTTGATGTGCTTACCATCCGAATTAAGCGCCCTCTTATTCCTATGGGTTTTTATGCCAGCGGTATTCGCTTTATCAAGATAGCGCCTGTCGTCATGGGAATTTCTGGTCTACTTGCAGTCATTGCTCTTATCCTGGTTTTTGCTAAACCTTTAAATCTTTCTGTTGACTTTACGGGTGGTACGACTGCGCTTATTCAAGTAGCAGATGGCACCGATGTCAATGCCATTCGTAGTGCCATAGACAAGCTTGGCATTGCAGATATTAAGGGCAGTGGCGCGCTCATTCAAGAGGTTCAGGATACAACCATCAGTAGTGCTAATAGTGAGGCTACTACGGGTCAAAAGCTTTATTCAGTACGGGTAGGTAGCTCGAGCGCAACAGGTGCAAATGATACCCTCCCTACTGACCTAGCGACAGCCTTAAATGGCAATTTACTCTCTGCTGACTTTGTAGGTCCCTCAATAGGCTCAGATTTGCGTCAGGGTGCTATTCTCGCTGTTCTGGTTGCCTTTGGGCTTATTCTTGTTTATGTAGCCTGGCGTTTCTGGCCAAACTGGATTATAGCTATAGCTGCCGTTTTAGCCTCAATTCATGACGTAGGTATTGTCATGGGTTTCCTGGATTTAGTCGGTACACAGTTCAGCATTCCGGTTCTGGCAGCACTACTCTTTGTCGTAGGTTACTCACTAAACGACTCGATTATCATTGCCGACCGTATTCGTGAAAATCTGCGTAAGCTCAAAGGGCTTAGCTATACCGAAATCGTTGAAAAGTCAGTTAATCAAACCCTGTCACGTACCATCATGACCTCAGGCACGACTCTCTTACCTGTACTGGCGCTGTTTTTCTTTGGTGGAAGTGTGTTAAGAGGCTTTAGTCTGGCACTTTTAATTGGTATTGGTTTCGGTACATATTCAAGCATCTTTATTCTTGCGCCGATGGTGGTCTGGTTTAAAGGTCGTCAACAAGATACCAAAGGGAAACGCTCGAGCCGCCGTAAAACGGCTTAATTTAGTTTCCAATCATCTATCATTTTCGCTCACTAAAATAAATCCCCCTCAGTCCCCCTTTAAAAAAGGGGGACGTTCTTTTTTATAGTACAGGTATCATCTGGTCGAACAACCATGAGTAGCAAGTAAAGTCTTTCTAAAATTATTTGAGGATTGCAAATGCAGGCTTCGGCAAATACTAGGCTATGGATCCTCCCCCAGCCTTCGCTGGGGCTAAAGGCGGAATGATGATTGAAAACAGAATCAGATTGAACCCTCCAATATTTATCAATAAAAATTGGAAAAACTAAATCATCTCCTTGACTTCACCTAAAGTTCGAGATAGGAACTACTGAACGAACAATTTAGGAATTGCGATGCAAACTCTGAAACTTAATTTTCTCAATAAAACCTTATAGATGCTACCTTTAATTTTTTCTTACAACATCTAATGAGAACTGTCTTATTAACTTATTTTGAAATGACACAACCGTACGCCAGGTTCCTTCGCTAAGTTCAACTTGAGCAGGTAAGAGGTAGTTTAGTTGCAAACCTTCCTGACTAGCATCTATCCACTGGGCATCTGAAGCAGCTTCCACCAAAGTATCAGAAAACCACTGCACCATTAACCAGCCTTCTTGCGGTATCTGATTGAGTTTTAAAGATAAAACGAGCTTATCCTGATCTAAGAAAAGCCCCCTCGAGCCGTCAATATTTAGCTTTTCTGGCAGCTCCTGTGTTTCTAAAACAGGTGGGATATAAAGCAAAGTACAGGATGTCAGGGTAATAAATAAAAGGAAGAAAGTAAAAAGTCTAAGTCTTTTCATGCCAGATCCTAAAGGGCTTCAGGTAAAAGCAGGGCCGATAAGAGGGCAATAGGTGCCGTTTCTGCACGTAAAATACGCGGCCCAAAGCGAATGGCCTCTGCACCCTGCTCTTGTAGCCAGTTCACTTCATCTTCACTTAAGCCACCTTCTGGCCCCGTAAGAATCATTACTTCTTTTTCTATGAGGATGTCTTTTAAAGCCTGCGAAACGTAAGGGTGGGCAATCAGGCAGGGTTTTCTGACAGCTAACTTTGTAAGAGCAACAGGCTCTAAAACCTCAGGTACAAAACTGCGACCTGATTGCTTGGCAGCTTCAACAGTAATTTTGCGGAGACGCTCGAGCTTATTTTTTGAAAGCTCAGAAACATCAGCAAATTGACACCTGAAAAGCTGAATACGCTTAACCCCTAGCTCCGTTGCCTGCCGTACCACATCGGCGAGCTTGTCACCTTTTAACAGAGCAACCCCTAGAGTAATCTTTAAGGCTGGTTCTATATCCGTTTCTTTTAAAGCAGCTACTTCTAAACTTAAGTGATGCTTGCTAATGTCTTTAATCTCAGCGTCAGCATAGAACCCTTGACCATTAAATGCCTCGACTATTGTTCCTGGCTTAACTCGCAAGACTTTTATCAGATGATTCGCCTCCTCGCCTAAAAGAGAATACTCACCTTCGACTAAATCAGGAATGTAAACACGGTACTGTCTCATGATTTGCTAGCTGAAATGAAACTCCATTCGCCATCATGTTTGACTTGCACATTGCTAAAGTAAGGCGCTAAAGCCTCAAGTACGCTCGCTTCTTTTTCATGCATTATGCCACTAAGTAGCAATCTTCCTTGAGCTTTAAGGCACTGACTATAGTCCTCTGCCAAACGAATATGAAGCTCAGCAAATAAATTTGCCAAAAGCACATCAGGCTTAAAACTCACATGATCAAGTGTGCCCACTTCAAATTTTGCCCTCGAGCGGTTAAGTCTGGCATTCTCCTCTGCAATGGGCACCGTCAGGGGGTCAATATCGACACCTAAAACCTTAGCTGCGCCTAAGAGATCTGCCGCTATCGCCAGGATGCCAGAACCTGCACCCACATCTAAAACAGTTTTGCCAGCTAAGTCAAGGTGCTCGAGCCCCGCCAGAACCATCTTGGTCGTTTCATGATGCCCGGTACCAAAAGCCATACCAGGGTCAAGCCAGAGCACTTTTTGTCCTGCCTTTAACCTAACATCCGTGTGAGTAGGAGCAATAACCAGATGCTCTAAAACAACAGCTTGCAAGGAAGCGTAGTAAGCCTCTATATAGCCTTTGTTGTCAATTTCTTGCCAGCTACCTTCAAGCTCGAGCGCTAAAGGCGCGTCAAAATAAATAAGCACCTCATCCCCCTCCTGACTCACACCTTGAGCACCTAATTGCCAAAGTTCATCTAAAGCAGGGTGCTCGAGATCGCCCTTCATGCGAAAGACATAGCTCATACCAGTTCCACCACTTGTTTTACACTGCTATCTCTGGTCATGACTTCAAAACCAAGTCGCTCGGCCTCAGCCAAATAAAAATCAATGTTGGCAGTCTTGGTGCTCTCTCCTAGTGAGGTCTTGTCATAAGCTTTGCTCGCCGCCATAATCATGGTTTCAGCCAGGCACGCCGGAATAAGCCCATCCCCAAAATGAATATCAAGATTACTATGCATTTCACCCGGTGGTTTAACCACGCCTCCAGGAATGATATGCACCCCCGGTACGGTTCTTACAGATTCATCAAGGTCAGCAGGACGTCCCAGATCAAATAGCCAGGCACCTGGCTTAACATGCTCGGCAAAAATGACTGGCTCTGGGTCAGAGGTCGCCGTAAACACCAAATCAGCTTCTTCGCAGCTATTTAAAGAAGTACTTACACGAATTTGAATATCAGGATATTTTTTACTGAGCGTCTCGGCGCTCCGTAAAAGCCGCGTCTTATCTTTTCCTATCAAGATGAGGTCTGCGACTTCTGGGGCAATCATGCGGGCCATACCAAAAGCCACAACGCCATTGGCCCCCACAATGCCTGCGGTTGCTTGTTTTAAGCTCCCCCCTTCTCGCTCAAAGGCTTTTAACAGTCCTGGAATCGCCGATCTAATGGTTGCAGCGGTATAAGCTCCGCCATTGGTCACTACAATGCCAGGAACCGCCTCTTGTACCTCTAGTCCTTTAGCCCCTACCGTTGACCAAAAAGCACCTAGACCAATCACTTCAGCGCCCTGCCACTGTGCCAGTCTCGCGCCCCGAATCGCCATACGCAGGGCAGCTTGGGGTTGCTGGCGAATTTGATCGGGCAACATAGGACCCCCAATAAGTAAAACTCTAAGCTTTCGCCCATCTCTTAAAGTAATGCCCTCAATAACCCCATTAACCTGAGGTCTCAGTTGAGGCAAGGCGGCTTTAAGCCAGTGCTCGGGTAACAAGGTAAGCAAGGGTTTAAGTTTTTGAAAACTTTGTGCCTGCCAGACATCCTCAAGCTTTAAAGGGTGAATCATAAAAGCTAAAGGCACAACCTCTGGGTCAAAATCAAACACGGGAGGTGGGTCATCAAGTTTAGGCTCGAGCCCTTCCACCATTCGTGCTAGGCTGGATTTGTGCCGCCAAAATGCCAAAAGAAAAAACCCTAAGCAGGTTAGAGTCAGTGCAGGCTGAGCACTATTTAAACTTAAGAGAACTAGAGAGGCTAAAGCAATTAAGCTAGCCAAGCTGACATAACGAAGCAAGGCCAATAAAGCCACATAAATAAAGACAGGCATCGTCACTAGCCACCAGGCTACACCTAGACCCGACCAGCCCGCCAAAATGCCAAGCAAGACCCCATTGCCCCGGCCTCTAAGTTCATAGTGCGCTACTTGAGGTAAGGGATATAAGTGACCAAGAAAAACACCTAAGGCAGCCCAGGGGCTAGCAGGAAAGGCCAAAACCACCAGAAAACCTTTGAGCATATCTAGGAAAAAAGAGGCAAGCGCAACGGGCGCACCTACCGCCCTAAGCAGATTCTCAACGCCAAGGTTATGGGCACTCAAATGCCTGACATCTTTGCCCGTCAAAACCTTGACCAGATAGCTGCCTAAAGGCAAAGAGCCAATCAAAAAGCCCGCCAAGACTGAGCCCAAAAGGGCTAGAAAATCAGTTCCCATCTAGTAACATCTTAACGAATAAGGGAGCAAGAACCTAGTCGCTTGCAAACCGAGCCATTTCGTGTAAAATACATATCCCCGACCCTCGAGGGTCAAGTTTATAGTCCAAACTTACATTTACTATTTAGAGGGTTAAGGTTTAACTAAACATGGAAAGTCGTACCCCGCCTCAAAATTTAGAAGCCGAACAAAGTGTGCTGGGCAGTGTTCTGCTTGACAATGAGGTCTTTGCCAATATTGAGGGTACGATAACTGCCAATCATTTTTACAAAGAGGGTCATCGCATTATCTTTCGGGCTTTTGAGCGTTTGTTTAGACGAGCCGAGCCGATAGATTTGGTCACTGTTACCGAAGAGTTAAGACAAACCAGTGAGCTCGAGTCTATTGGTAGTGTTGCCTACTTGATTGGTTTAGCCGACAGCGTACCCACCGCAGCCTACGCTGAAAATTACGCTAAAATCGTAGCTGAAAAAGCCATTTTACGAGACCTGATTAGTGCCAGTGGGCAGATTATGCAAACAGCTTACGACCAGGCTATGCCTTTAGAGCAAATCTTGGATAAGGCTGAAGCCAATATTTTTGATTTGTCCAGCAATAAGCGCAGCCATAACTTTCAAGATATGGGCGGTCTGGTGGTAGAAACCTTTGACCATATCAACCACTTGCTAAGTAACCCTGACCCCGTTTCAGGGTTAGCCACAGGCTTTAAAGAACTTGATCTTTTAACCGCAGGTTTACAACCTAGTAGTCTCAATGTTTTAGCAGCAAGACCTGCTATGGGTAAGTGTCTAGCCAAAGGCACAAAAATAGTCCGAGCAGACGGTCGCTTGATTAGCGTTGAAAACGTTAAAGTCGGCGATGAGCTTATGGGGCCAGATTCAAAGCCCAGACGTGTTTTATCCTTAGCTCATGGTCAAGAGATGATGTACTGGGTTAAGCAATGTCAAGGCATTGACTACCGTGTTAATGAAAGTCATATTTTGACCCTTAAGCAAAGCCGAAACCCAGGTAAAGGCGAAATCATAGATATTTCAGTAAGAGAATGGCTAAGCAAAAGCGAAAAATTTAGAACCAACTATAAAGGCTTTAAAGTTGCCATCGACTTACCAGAACAAGACCTTCTTATTACACCTTACTTTTTAGGTTTATGGCTGGGGGATGGTCGCAGTCAAGCGGTTGGCATTACAACAAGAGATCAAGAAGTTGTCTCGTATTTGGAAACTTATGCTCAATCCTTAAACATGTCTGTTACCAAAGAAGATAATAATGGGGAACGCTGCCCTACTTACTCAATCACCAAAGGACAGCAAGGCGGCTCGAGCGAAACCAGAGCCAAGTCTTTGCAAGGACAATTAAGGCAGTTAGGTGTATTAGGAAATAAGCACATCCCAGATGCTTATCTTTATAGCTCGAGCGCCCAAAGGCTCGAGCTACTAGCTGGCCTTATAGATTCAGATGGCCACTACTTCCAAATGAAACAACGTGGCCCCTATGAAATTACCACCAAGCTCAAACCCTTGGCTGAACAAATTAAGTATCTCTGTGATTCATTAGGCTTTAGCACCTCACTAACTAGCAAGCAAGCCAGTCTAAAAGAACGCAATTATGAGTGCACTGTCTACCGAGTTCGCTTTAACGGCGACGTTAATAAGATTCCTGTCAAAGTAGCCCGAAAAAAAGCTCAGGTTTGGACATCTGCAAAAGACTGGCAAGTCAATTGCATCAAGGTTGAAGCTGATAAAGTCGATGACTATTACGGCTTTACTCTAACGGGCGATGGTCGCTTTCTGCTTGAGGATATGACCGTAACGCATAACACAGCCTTTGCGCTTTCTATCGGGCTAAATGTCGCGCTACGCTCCAAACAAACCGTAGGCATTTTTAACCTTGAGATGTCTGCCGTTCAACTTGTTACCCGCATGCTCTGCTCTGAAGCCAGGGTTGACATGAGCCGAGTACGTAATGGGCAACTTTCCGAGCGCGACTTTCAGCGCCTAGCAGATACCGCAGGCAAACTCTCTGAAGCCAAAATGTTTATTGACGACAATGCCGATTTAAACATTATGGAGCTGCGCGCTCGTTGCCGAAGGCTTATGGCAGAACACGGTCTTGGCCTGGTGATTATTGATTATTTGCAACTTATGGGTAGCGGTAGTGGCAACGAAAACCGTCAGCAAGAAATTTCAACCATTTCGCGGGGCTTAAAACTTTTAGCCAGAGAATTAGATGTGCCTGTTATGGTACTTTCACAGCTTTCACGTGCGGTAGAAAGCCGCCCTAATAAGCGCCCTATGCTTTCTGATTTGCGTGAATCAGGCGCTATTGAGCAAGATGCTGATCTTGTTATGTTTATTTACCGCGACGAATACTATGACCAGCAATCTGAAAAACAAGGCATTGCCGAAATTATTTTAGGTAAACAGCGTAACGGCCCTGTAGGCACGGTTGAACTCCAATTCCACAATGCCCATGTTCGTTTTAATGATCTGGCAAAACCAACTGCCTAAAGAATAAAAAACAAAGCATATTGCCTAAATCCCTAGGTGCTTAATTCTTGACTTCTCCAGTGCTGTGACTAGGCTCTGGAATCACTCCAAACCTTGCCTCATAACGCCGAATATTGTCGTCTAAACTTTTTAAGAGTGCCTTAGCATGTTGGGGGCTAGTAATCACTCTAGAGTTCACCATAGGTGGCTGCCCAGGATAGGCCAGGGCAAAATCAACGATGAATTCATCCCGCGTATGGGCAATCAGGGCCATATTGGCATAACGCCCGCGGGCGGTCTCTTTATCAAGCTCGAGCTTTAGTTCTTTACTCATAACAAAACCTCTTTAGAAAAAGTCGTAACTTATCCTAGCATCAAAGGGCTAAACGCAAGGCTCAACCCTAAACGCGCCGCAAAAGCTAAATTTTTTAGGGTAAAATACCGCTATAACTAGCGAGGTACTCATGTCTAAAACCAATTTGTCAAAGGCTGACTTAATTTTAACGAATGCCAATGTTTTTACTGCCGATGCTCATAACCCCAAAGCCGAAGCCATTGCCATTGCAGGAACCCGTATCCTGGCAGTAGGGTCTAAAACAGAGGTTCTAAACTTGCGCGGGGCAGAGACAAAAATGCTTGATGGCATGGGCAAAACCTTAATGCCCGGCATTATTGATAGCCATTTTCACTTGTACTGGGGCGCACTTAATCTTGCCAATATCCAGCTCGAGGGTGTTAAAGGGCTAGATAATATAAAACGAGAAGTTGCGGCCTACAAAAAAGCGCACCCTGAAAAGAAAATCTTAAGAGGCTCGAGCCTGGGTTATGACGTTTTACCCAACAATGAGCGCCTTACCAGGCATCATGTTGACCAGATTGAGCCTGACTTACCGCTGATTTTAGTAGCGTTTGACTTTCATAATGCCTGGGCAAATACCGCTGCGCTCAAACTAGCAGGCATTTTGCACGGAGCTGATACCCCGTCAAACTCTGAAGTGGTTATGGCTGAAGACGGCCTTGCTAGTGGCGAGCTGCGTGAATTTGAAGCTATCAATTTAATTACCGATTTAATGCCAAAACTCAGCGAAACCGAAGAGCTAAACTTGTTACAAAAAGCTATTCACCTTGCTAACGCTTACGGCATTACCAGCTTGCACAATATGAACGGCGACCGAGATGAATTTGCCCTTTACCGCAAACTTGATGAGGCAAACGACTTTTCTATTCGGATGTATTACCCCTTTCGCATGTACCCAGATATGCCCCTCAGCGTCATTGAAGATGAAGCCGTTTATCTGCGGGAAAGCTACCGAAGCCCTAAACTTAAGGCGGGGGCACTCAAGCTTTTTATGGACGGTGTGATTGACGCTTTTACCGGGTTTATGCTCGAGCCTTACATTAACAACCCCAGGACTCGTGGCGAGGGCATCTACAGCGATCAGCATTTTAAGGACATCGCTGTTAGAGCTGATAAAAACGGTCTGCAAATCACTGTTCATGCCATTGGTGACGCCGCCATCAGGCGCACGCTAGATGGTTACGAAACCGCCCTAAACACCAACGGCAAACGCGATAGCCGTCACCGTATTGAGCACATAGAGTTTTTACACCCCAATGATTTACCGCGTTTTGCTGAATTGGGCGTGATTGCCAGCATGCAGCCCTACCACTGCTCAAGACCCGAAAAGAACTATCTGCTTCCTTACCTTGACTGTTTACCCAATGAGCGTTATCAAGATGTTTTTCCCTGGGAAACCCTGCGCAAGTCAGGCGCGCACCTCGCTTTTGGCAGTGACTGGCCGGTCGTCAGCATGAACCCTTTTTACGGTTTTGCCTGGGCAGTCAACCGCGAACCCTGGCTGTCTGGCCTGCCCCGTGAAGCCCAAAGCTTAGAAAACACCTTGCTTGGTTATACAAAAGATGCCGCCTATACCGAATTTGCCGAGCATGAAAAAGGTCAGCTTAAACAAGGCATGCTGGCTGATATGGTGCTTTTGTCAGAGGATGTGTTTGCCCTTCCGTCAGAGGAACTCGAGAATCTGAGTGCGCTTTTAACCATCTGCGATGGTCAGGTTGTTTTCGAGCGCTAGTGCTCTTTCTGTTATAGCAGGTATCATCTGGTCAGACAGCTTATCTTTTCTAGAACTAGGGTTCTGGACGATAAATTTTAAGCTGATAAGGTAACTTCTATCCCTTAGATTGCCCTAATTTCTGAGGGGCACAGGTGCACCTATTACCTTGGCATATCTATGACAATCTTGACAGCCCCTTTGTCTTTGGAAGCTTGTAGATCGTAAGCCTCTAAAACTCGAGCAAACGGAAAATGGTGCGTGAGTAAAGGCTTAACATCCACTTCTCCCCTAGCAATCATAGCTAGAGCTGCTTTGGTTGAGCTGTGCCCAGGTTCTCTTGAGGCATAAACACAAGCGTGCAGGGTCAGATTTCTGCGAAAAGCTTCATCATAGTCAAATAGCAGTTTGGCTTCATGGGGAACACCAAACATGAGCATAAACCCATAGTCTTTACAAAGATTAACTGACAAATTAATGGCATCTGTTTCCCCTGATGCTTCAATTACCACATCGGGTAACTCCCCTGCCAGCTTATCTTGAAGTACCTGAGCAACGTTTTGACCTTTGGCAAGGACGGTATCTGTGGCACCATAAAGAGGGCTTAGCCCTAACCTGTGCTCTTGTAAATCGATGGCAATAACCCGCGCTGCACCAAGACGTTTAGCCATAAAACTAAACCAAATGCCTGCTGAGCCCTGCCCCACAATGGCAACGGTTTTGCCAATGAGGTTCGGTAAACGCTGACAAGCATAAATAACGGTACCTAACTGCTGGGCTTGCACAAGTTCCTGGTAAGGCACGTTTTTGGGTAAGGGGATAATGTTTTTATACTCAGCGACAAAATACTCGGCCATGGCAAGTTGAGGTGGTTCAATAAGCAGTGCCGCTTCCCCTTTTATAACAGGGCAAAGGCTTTCTTCTCCTGCAACTACATCTTCGATAGTTGCAATCACTTCATGACCCGAGCAGCCAATGGCAGAAGGGTAAAAGTCATCGGGTTCGTAACGCAGTCTGTGGATATCACTGGCACAAAGGCTAAGCACAACCGGGCGCACCAGCGCGTGACCTGCTCTTGCTTGCGGTTTTTCTGTTTCTACCCAAACCGCTTTGTTTCGTTCAATAATTTGTACAGCTTTCATAAATACTCCTTTATTGGCCTAATTGGACAAGCATCCTGACAGTTTTTGACAGCCTTAGCCTCATAAATCAGATGCATATCAAAATACCCATTTCATCCAGAATGATACAGTACAGCAGCGTTTTTTACCTTTAAGCTTGCCAAGCCAGTTGAGACGGTGATTCGTAGATAAACTGTGATCAACAAAGCTGATGATACAAGCTTAAAACCAGTCTGGAGATCTGCCTAATGACCTTAAATGAATACTCGAGCCTAGATGCAAGCGCTTTAGCTGAGTTAGTAAAACGCTCAGAGGTTTCTGCTAATGAGCTAGCAAGCTTGGCTTTAGAAGCCATAAGCCTGCTTAACCCAAAACTAAATGCGGTGACCGAAGTCTACGAAGGCCGCGCTGCTAAGGCAGATTCATTTTTAAATAAAGACAGCCCTTTTGCAGGTGTACCTTTTTTAATGAAAGACTTTGGTGCTTGTGAAAAGGGCAAAAAGCAAGAAATGGGTAGCCGCCTAACAAAAGGCTATGTGGCACAGGAAAGCTCGGCTTTAACGCACTACTTTAAAGAAGCAGGCTTAAGCCTTCTTGGTCGTACAACCGCCCCTGAGTTTGCCTTATCCCTTTCTACAGAATCTATAGCTTTTGGGCAAACCCGTAATCCCTGGAACCTGGAGCGCCTGGCGGGAGGCTCGAGCGGCGGCGCCGCCGCTATTGTCGCGGCAGGCGCTGTACCTTTAGCGCACGCCACTGACGCAGCCGGGTCGATTCGTATCCCTGCAAGCGCTTGTGGTCTGGTCGGGCTAAAACCCTCACGGGGACGGGTGAGTTCTGCACCGTTTGGCGAGAGCGTAGCAGGTATGAACACTGAGTTTGTGCTCTGCCGAAGTCTTAGAGACGCTGCTGCCATGTTAGACGCCGTTTCAAAGCCAATCGCAGGTGATCCTTTTATCATTAGCAAACCTGAACACTCTTTTTTAGACCTTATGCCTAAAGCACCTAAGCGCTTACGCATTGCTTTTACCACGCAAAGCTGGTCAAATCATCCTCAAGACCCTGTTGATACCGAAGTTGTAGACGCAGTTAAACAAACAGCAAAACACCTACAAGATTTAGGTCATGAGCTGATAGAAGCCTCGCCAGCGTTTGAGTATCAAAGATATCTGGATGCGCTTTGTACGGGCTGGGCTTACGGTTTTAGCGACTGGCTTGATGGTTTAGGGCAGACACTGGGCAGACAGGTGAGCAAAGACACGCTCGAGCCCGTAAGCCTTTCCCTATACACCTTTTCAAAAACTTTGAGTGTTAAAGATATGCTGACAATGGACGCTACCTTTAATACCGTGAAATTAAGTGTGGGCAGGTTTTTTGAAACCTATGATCTTTTGCTAACACCCACCCTTACCCAGCTCCCTGAACCCCTGGGTAAATACACTCAGAGTGCCACTGACGTTGATTTTAGAGGCTTTTTCAGACGCTGTGACGAAGCCTGCAACCACTTGCCCTTGGCGAATCTTACAGGTCAACCCGCCCTTTCATTACCGCTTTACCAGAGTCAAAGTGGTTTACCTATAGGCATGCACTTTATGGCAAAGTTTGGTAACGAAGCAGTGCTTTTGCAACTAGCGCATGTCCTTGAGCAAGTTCTACCTTGGGAAGATAGAAAACCTGCTGTGCATAGTGCTTCTGGGGTCTAGTAATCAATGTCTATCGATATTTGCTTTCCTGATGACGCCTTAATTTTATGCCAAGCTGAATTGACGGTCTAGCATCATCAGTTCCAATCTTTGATCGTACGATCAAATAAGCCAAGTATGATTACACTGACTTTTCAGGTTGGTATTAGCTTAGTCGCTCGAGCTATCTGCACCTAATAATTTGGGTAAATCCCCAAATTTGCCAATCAGCCCAAAAAGCAACGTAGCCAGCAAAAAGAAAATAACCGACACCGACGCCATGACAGGTGTATAGCCATAACGGAGGCTATTAAAAATCTTTATAGGCAAGGTTTCTACGGTAAAGCCTGCCACCATAAAAGCGATAATATATTCATTTAGACTAAGCACAAAAGCAAATACAAAACCAGCCATCATATAAGGCCGAATATAAGGGAAAACAATCGTGCGAAAAACCGTACTGTTATCTGCGCCAAGTGTTGTAGCAGCCTCTATACTTTCAGCATTCATGCTTTGCAAGCCAAGGCTAATAGTAGCTAAGGGCAGAGTTACTAAAAAGGCTGCGTGGGAAAGTACCACGGTGTAGGGTTTGCCAAATGATTGCAAGACAATCCAGAGCGCCAGTGCCCCCAAGGCGGTAATAACAGGAGGCAGTGCAAAGGGAGCCAGCCCTAAAAAATAAAGCATCCTGGCCAGTTTGATGTCGTAGCGCCAGACAGTATAAGCCAAAGGCAAGGCTATTGACATGGCGATAAGGGCAGCCAGCCCTGCAATGCTTAGGCTACGAAGCGCAGGTAAATACCACTCCGCCTGACTAAAGAACTCAAAATACCAGCGCAACGATAAACCCTGCGGCGGAAAAAACAGGCGTTTTTGGGCATTGAGCGATACCCCTGTTATGATCACCAAAGGTGCCACTAGGTAAAGAACGACCAGGGAAAAAAAGAAGCGCTTTAAAATCATCATAATTGGCTCCTACCCAACCTTAAAGTGAGCAGAGAAAGCCCTGCACTGGCGATCAGGAGCAGCATGGCTAGCGCCGCCGCTAAGGGCATGTTTGATTTTAGTAAGGCCTGATCCGTAATATGCACAGGCAAGGTCCAGTGCTCGGGTCGCCCAAGCACTTGGGGAATCAGGTAGCTACCCAGTACGAAGATAAACACCAGGATAAAGGTGGTCAAAAGCGCTTGCCTAACGTTGGGCAAAACCACATTAAAAAAACTTACAATTGGGGAGGCACCCAGCGTGGTTGCCGCCTCCGTCAAGGACACATCTAGCCTTGATAAACTGGGGTAAAGCACAATAATAGCCAGAGGCAAAGAAATATAAACAAGAGCAGATAACATGGCGACAAACCCAGGTGCCCAAGATACAGGTGCATCTAGAAGCTTTAGCGCAACCAACAAATTTGAAATACCAGAAGTTTTTGAGAGCAAAAGTGACCAGCTAAACGCAATAATCACTTCTGATAGGGAAAGGATTGAAATCAACAAAACCAGATAAGGAACTTGCCTCGAGCGGCGCAGACGTGACAGGAAAAACGTAAAAGGAAAGGCAATAAGTAAGCAAATAAACGCAGCCACCGCAGCTACCCAAAGCGAAACCCCAATACGCTGCAAAAAGAAAGTACTAAAGGCCCTAACGTAATTTTCAAAGACAAAAGCTGGCTCAAAAAAAGCACTCTGAATGCGTTTAAAAAAACTTAGGGCAAACATGATGCAAAGTGGCACAAAAAAAAGCAAAAGGATCATGATAGCCGGATAGGTAAGTAAAAAATAAGGCCATCTGTTTTTAGGTTTGCCGTAACTTGGATGGTTCATGGTCTACGCCTTTACTTAGACTCAGCTCATTTGCTTAATGGCTTAGAGAAAAAGGCTCGAGCCTTTCGCTTTTTGCGACTACCTTTTTCCATTCCTTATACCTCTAAAATCACTGCGTCGGCAGGGTCAAAACTAAGCCATACTTTGTCACCTGTTGCCAAATGCTGGATGCCCTTCACACTTAATTCATGACCTGCAACCTCAACAAAGGTTTCAACCGTTGAGCCCAAATCACGGATAAACTTGATGGTGCCAGCCAGCTTGCTGGATTTGGGAGGTTCTGAGCTGTATAATTGGAGCTTTTCCGGGCGAATCGACAAGGCAACCTGTGCACCTACCTTTAGGCTCTTAGGCAGCGCGATCTCAAAAATACTCCCTAAGGCACTGACACTTTGGGTATCCTTGACAAGGGCAGGGATAAAATTATTGCTACCAATAAAGTCTGCCACAAAACGGTTTTTGGGTTTATGGTAAATCTCCAGGGGTGCACCTATTTGCTGTACGCGGTTCTCGCCCATCACGACAATAACATCAGCCATGGTCATAGCTTCTTGCTGGTCGTGGGTAACTACAATTGTAGTAATCCCTAGACGTTGTTGCAACAATTTAAGTTCAACTTGCATGGCTTCTCGAAGTTTGGCATCAAGCGCAGAAAGCGGTTCATCAAGTAAAAATAAGTCAGGCTCGAGTGCCAACGCCCGCGCCATAGCAATGCGCTGACGTTGCCCCCCTGAAAGCTGTGAAATATGACGCTTACCCAGACCCGAAAGCTGCACCAATTCCAAAAGTTCCTCAGCTCTTTTTAAACGCGTAAGTTTATCAACACCGCGAATTTTCAAGCCGTAAGCAATATTATTGGCAACGTTCAAATGGGGAAAAAGGGCAAATGACTGAAAGACCATACCGATGTTGCGCTTATGCGCGGCAATGGCGCTCAATTCTGTCTCACCAAGAAAAATTTTGCCTGAACTGGCTTGCTCGAGCCCTGCAATCAGTCGCAGCAAGGTGGTTTTGCCACAGCCCGAAGGACCCAGAAAACAAATGAGTTTCGCTTCGGGTAAGGTCAGTGAAACATCCTCAAGCGCTACGGTTTGCCCGAAGCGCTTGGAGATAGCTTGGATAATCAGGTTAGGCATTCAAAAAGGTAGCAGGAACGAGACAAACCGCCTAGTTCCCTACGCAAATTATCCGGTAATCTCTTCACTCCAGCGCTGACTAATTTCATCGCCGCGGTTTAAGTGCAAAGCATAGTGTGGAATAATCGGCTCAATGTCACTTGAGACAGCGGCAAACTCATCTTCACTTAGGGTCAAAAATTCACGCTTAACCGTCGGCGCTGTACCCACACTGCGGGCAACCAAATCTTGAATGCTCGGCTGGCTAAACCAGTTGATGTATTCATGGGCTTCATCAAGCTTTTTAACTGCGCGAGATACCGCCCAGGAACCTGAGTCAAGTACACCGCCTTCTTTGGGAAAAGTGCTGCGAACCGGAAAACCATCAGCGGCAGCTAAACCTGTGACGTCATGGTAATACTGACCCATAGGTATTTCACCTGCTTGCAAAGCTTGTTGAAATTGACCTTCATCACGGTACCACAGTTGTACATTATTTTTTACTTCAGCTAGTTTGGCAAAAACAGCATTTAAACCCTCTTCGGTATCTAAGGTAGCGTTCCCTTCAAAAAAGGTTTTGGCGGTAATTTCTAGCAAATACGAGTTTGAGGACAGGGCTAATAAACCAAGTTGGTTTTTGTGGTCTTTCCAGAGTTCATCCCATGAGGTGGGAGCTTCTGGGAAGACATCGGTATTGCTTACCAGAGTGATGTACCAAGATACAGCGCCAACACCTATGAGTTTGCCCTCAGCATCTTTATTTTGCAATTGCTCACGTACAAATTCGAGGTTGGAAAGTTTGCTTTCGTCAAGAGCTGCCCAGAGGCCAGAGTTCATCCCCCGCAGCATGCTACCTTGGGCAATCATAGAGACATCAGCAGGGGCTTGTCCTGCTTTGGCAGCAGTTTCAAGCTGAACAATCCAGGCTTCACCCGTGGGTTCAGCTACCGATTCAACCTTGATTCCTGTATCTTCGGTAAACTTTGGAAAGATATTGGCATCAAACGAATCCTTAAAATAACCCCCATAGACACCTACTTTTAAGCTACGTTCTTGGGCAAAATTTAGGTTTAAACCTGTGACCGCAGCTACCCCTGTAGTCGCCGCCAATTTAATAAACTCTCTACGCTTCATGCCTTCCTCCTTGTTCCTCACGGGTCTTAAAACCCGAATTGAGACTTGATTTTACCCTTGGTTTGCTTACTCTTGTTCTAAAAATATGTTCGTTTTAGTGTACAGCAGGTTAGAGGCCCTAGCTCGAGCCACCTATGTCCTATTGCTTAGGGTTTGTCTTTCGCTTAAGAGCCTCGAGCGAAATCATTTCATAGACCAAATTAGCTGCTAATAGCGATGTTGTTCCCGCTGGGTCATACGGCGGCATCACTTCAACTAAGTCGTACGCCACAAATTCAATACCTACCAAACCCCGTAATAGCGTTTGACACTCAGCGCTGTTAAAACCACCCACCTCTGGTGTGCCCGTACCTGGTGCAAAAGTCGGATCAACAAAGTCAATATCAAAACTTAAGTAAGCCAGGCCCTTGACCCTTGCCTGAATGCGCTGAATGGCTTTTTTCATGCCTATTTCGTGAAGTTCTGGGCCAGAAATCATCTCAAAGCCTAATGCTTCAGATATCCCGTAGTCTTCTGCGTCATACAATGAGCCACGTAAACCAATTTGTATCGAGCGACCAGGGTCGATTAAACCTTCTTCAACTGCGCGCCTAAAAGGTGTACCGTGAGTGTCTTTGCCGCCAAAATAACTTGCCCAGAGGTCACTATGCGAATCAAAATGTACAAGGGCTACTGGCCCATGTTTTTCGGCAACAGCTCGCAGTAGGGGCAACGATACTGAGTGATCTCCACCTAAAAAAATGGGAGTGGCTTGTGACTTTAAAACTTCGCGGCTGGCTTCAGTAATTTGGGCATGCGACTCAGGTAAGTAACCTGGGGTTACAGGCAAATCCCCATAGTCAACCCCTGAGCAATGTTCAAAAATGTTGATAGCTAGAAAAGGGTTATAGGGGCGCAACAGCATAGATTCCTGCCGTATACCACTTGGCCCAAAACGCGCACCCACTCGGTATGTTCCCCCTGTATCAAAAGGAACACCAACAATGGCAAAATCGACACCCGTCAAGTCGGTGACATGAGGCAAGCGCATAAAGGTTCTTATGCCTTCAAAACGAGGATAAACCATGGCGCTGGGGGGTTGGTAGTTGGGCATTTAAGCATCCTTTCAAACAAAGCTACGCTTAATTCTGCAAAACAGCTTGAGGCTCTGGCGCATCTTTTTGCAGCAATTTAAGGTTTGGCTGTCCGTATTTAATCACCCTTAATAAGACATTGGTTTTGGTATTCATAACCCCTGGAAGCTGCTGCAACCGTTTTGTAATAAACTCAGTCAGATGAGCTGTATCTCGGCACATTACATCTACTTCTAAGTCAAAATCACCTGCTACCATCGCCACATAGCTCACTTCAGGAAAAGCTGCAATAGCCTTGGCAGTTGCGTCAATCAGTTTGGAGGGTTGAACCGAAACATGAATATTGGCAGGTGCATGAAAGCCCACGCTATGCGGATTGGCACGACCAATGATGTGCAGGGTTTCGTCTTCAATGAGCTTGGCAAATCGGTTGCGAATTGTACCCACAGAAACACCTATAGCCTCCGCAATATCGGTAAATGATTTACGCCCATCTTCTTGAAGTTCATTCAAAATAGCAAAGTCAATCTGATCAAGTGAGGTCGGTTTAGGGTTTGTCACGCTGCTTACTCCTCCAACAATCCTATGGGTTATTCTTAACCAGTATTTACAAAAATGTCAATATCATTGACTAATTCTACTATTTTTGTAATATTAGGCTACTAATTCTGCAATAAATGTAGAGTTATGGAGGTAAGGCATGAACATTCGAGTATTAGGCTTTACGCTTTTCATCAGTCTCTGTTTAGGTATTTCTTTTGCACAAAGCGAACTTAATGCGCTTGTCTGGTGTGACCACACTGACCAGGCTCTGCTGCAACCTTTTGAAGAAAAATTCAATGTCAAGGTAAACGTCAAAGACTACGAAGGCACCGGCACTGCGCTTTCGCTAATTGAGCAATCGCGCCCAGGAGACTGGGATGTTTTTGTCGTTGATAGCGTCGATGTACCACGTGTTGCCGAAGCAGGTATCCTTGCCCCCTTAAACGAAGCCGACTTTCCCTGGGATGACTTTTTTGACGAAGTTAAGCTTGATGATATTCATTTTGTAAACGGTCAACTCTACGCTGTTCCTGAAAAGTTTGGCTACAATACACTTTCGTTTAATAACAAAAACGCCTCAGAAGCGGATATGCTCGACCTGAATACGCTTTGGGATGCCAAATTTGAGGGCAAAATCGCAGTTTATGACTATTACATTCCAACTATCGAGCTGATTGCGCTAAGCATGGGCATGAAACCCAGTGATATTACTGCAGAAAACCTACCGCAAATTAAAGAACGTCTTTTTGAACTCAAGAAAAACACAGCCCTTATTGGCGGCGTAGTAGGCGTACAAACTGCCCTTGCTACTGGCGAAGTCGATATTATTGTAGGTGGCGGCGAATATGTCACTGCCGTTTTACACGAAGAAGACCCTTCTCTTGACTGGATTTTGCCCAAGCAAGGCGGCGTAAGATGGCAGCAGGCTATTGGCGTTTTTGCTGACAGTGAGAAAAAAGAACTTGCCACCGAATTTGTTAAGTATATTGTTAGCCCCGAAGGTCAAGCACGCTTAGCTACATCATCTTGTTATTGGGCCATGCCTGCTAATAGTAAAGCCGCACTTAACGATGAGCAAAAAGCTATTTTACGCTGGGATGAACAGCCAGGTTACCTAGCCAACTCTTATCCTTACTACATTCCAGACGCCGAGCTCGACGCCCTTATGCTCGAGGCTTGGACCGAGTTTTTACAATATTAGATAAGCGAGCTAGTATCTGGTAAAGAGTCAATTAGGCTGCCAAACCTTGAGATACTTTGACTAGGTACTTAGCCAATTATAAATATGCCTTTTGCTTCTGCCCAGACACTAATTTTTAGAAAGGCTCTTACGTGAACCGCCGTGAGAGCCTAAAAGCCTGGGGGCTTATTGCCCCCGCATTGCTCTGGACCCTTGCCTTTTTTGTCGTGCCTATAGCCATTATGACGGTTTACAGCTTTTGGCAGCGGGTGGGCACCAAAACCGTTCGCGGGTTTTCGCTAGATAACTACGTAGCTTTTTTTTCCAAAACCTATTTTAGAGAAGCGCTGTTTAACTCGCTTGAGGTCACGATTTTAGTCACTGTCATAAGTATTTTGCTTGCTTATCCGCTGGCTTATATCTTGGCCTATCAAGTACCCAGCCACTGGCAGCGTCTGGCCTTGAGTTTAGCCATTTTGCCCTTCTGGACCTCTTATGTGGTCAGGTCGTACAGCTGGCTTTTGGTGCTTTCTGCCAAGGGTATTGTCAGTAAAAGCTTACAAACACTGGGCATTTTGCATGACCCTGTTTCCTTTGTAAATAGTCGCATGGGTACCATTATAGGTTTTGTCCACTTTTTTACCATGCTGCTCACACTCACAATTTTTGCCAACCTAGTGCAAATACCCAGAAATTATTTAAAGGCTGCTGCCGATTTAGGAGCCTCGCGCTTGCAGGCTTTTTGGCATGTCACCTTGCCTTTAAGCGTTCCAGGCATCATGGTAGGGGCGTTTTTAACCTTTGTCTTGTGCATTGGTGATTACATCACCCCGCAAATTTTGGGTGGCAACAAGGAACTCCTTTTACCGCAGGTCATTATGCTGCAAATTGGCAGGCAAGCTAATTTTCCAATGGCCTCTGCTCTATCGCTTATTTTGATGCTGGTTATTAGTCTGGTCTTTTTGGTTTCAGCAAGGTATTTGAGGCTCGAGCGTGTCTAGTCTCAAACGCTTCTTAAGGCTTTTGCCTGCAACCCTTTATGTCTTGCTCGTTTTTGCCTTTATTTTTCTACCTGTTGTTACTTTGGTCTTATTTTCTTTTCAAGGTTCCCGTTTGCCCATTCCGCCTTTTGATGGGCCTTCTTTAAAGTGGTACGGGGCTGTTTTTTCCGACAGGCGTTTGATGGCGGCCCTTAATCATTCTATTTGGGTGGGGGTTTTGTCTTCGCTGCTGGCAGTTGCCTTGGCTTTTTTAGCAGCTTACGCTTTGGCTCGAGTGAAGCTGCCCTTAAGTAATCTGTGGCGCTGGCTCATAACCGCGCCCTTAAGCATGAGTTACTTGATTATTGCGATGGGTCTACTTATCACCTTTAATGCTTTGGGCATTGCCAAATCACTTGTAGCCATTGGCATAGGTCATGTGGTCATAAACCTACCGCTATGTTTTGCCATCATTTTTAGCCAGTTGGGCGAGCAGCAAGCCCGCCTCGAACGTGCCGCCAGGGATTTGGGCGCATCTGAGCTAAGCGTCATGACACTCATTACCTTGCCCCTAATCTGGCCTGCCCTATTTGCCGCCTTCTTTTTGTCATTTACCTTATCCTGGGATGAGTTTATTATTGCCTTTTTACTCAGCCGTTTTGATGTCACGCTGCCTGTTGAAATCTGGAGCCTCTTAAGTAGCGGTCTAAACCCCAAAACAAACGCGATTGGCTCGGTGGTATTTGGTGTCTCCATTGTTCTGCTCATTCTTTTAGAAACCATCTTGCTGGGCCGCAGGAGGCGTACGTGAGTTACGCAGTTGAAGTCAGAAACATTCATAAGCGCTTTGGTTCAAGCGTGGCACTGGGCGATATTTCTTTAAATATCCCACCAGGCAATTTTGTAGTCTTACTCGGGCCTTCGGGAAGTGGTAAAACCACCCTGCTCAATATTATTGGTGGGTTTTTAGAAGCAAACTCGGGGCAAATCTTGATTGCAGGCAAAGACATTACCAGCTTGCCTCCCGCCAAACGCCCCACCGCCACCGTATTTCAGGATTATGCGCTTTTTCCGCATATGAATGTCTTAAAAAATGTGGCTTTCGGACTGGCGATGAAAGGCATTACCAAAACTGAGCGCCTAAAGCGGGCTCAAGACGCGCTCGAGCTGGTTGGCCTGGCCGACTTTGCCAAACGTAGCATTCATGAACTCTCAGGCGGTCAAAAACAGCGCATCGCCTTAGCACGTAGCCTGGTCATTGAACCTCAAGTTCTGCTTTTAGATGAGCCTTTGGGTGCACTTGACCTGAATTTACGCAAGCAAATGCAACATGAACTGGTCACCATTCAAAAGCGCATTGGCACCACCTTTATTCATGTCACCCATGACCAGGAAGAAGCCATGAGCATTGCCGACATGATTGTGGTGATGGACCACGGCAAAATTGAAGACTGTGGCGCACCTGAGCGCATTTACCTGAAACCCGCCAGCAAATTTAGCGCTACCTTTATGGGAGACAGCAATCTTATTAGAGCCAGGGTTATCGCTCAAGAGGGGAAATTGCTTACGCTAGCTACACCTTTTGGTCAGTTTCAGTTAGAAGGCGAAGTCGGTCAGCTAACTGAAACTGTTATCTCCTTACGCCCAGAGCAAATCAGCTTAAGCCCTCAGGCGCTTGCTTTAGGCGAGGCGCAGCTCGAGCGCAAACAGTTTTTAGGCAGCTATCATCAAGGCTTGTTTAAACACAGCTCAGGCGACTATCTTAAAGTGCAACTCCCGCAAGATAACCGCTTGAGTATTGGCTCGAGCGCTCAGCTCTATACCCAGCCTGAGAACCTTGTCTTAGTAATGAGGTAAACTTTTTTATGACCAAACTCGAGCCTTTATTAGACAAGCTTTACCTGCTTGAGCACGACCTAGACGGCACCAAAGTACGCGGCGCTATTGTCCTTGGTGAGAAAAAAGCCCTCATCTGGGACACGCTCATCTACCCTGAGGGCATGCGGCTTATTTTAGACATCTGCCAAAACCGAGAAATTGTAGTGGTTTATTCTCATGCTGACTGGGATCATGTCTGGGGAACTTGCGCTTTACCCTATACCGAAGTTATTGCCCATGAGCGCTGCGCTGCCCGTTTTGCTGACCCCAGCGATGTTGAAAAATCTTTGCTTGACTACCAGGCCAAATACCCTCAAGCATTAAAAGGTATTGAGCTTATTGCCCCCACCCGAACGTTTAAGGACAAACTAAGCCTTGATTTAGGAGGCTTAAGCGCAGACCTGTCGTATCTGCCTGGTCACACGCAAGATGGCATTGTGGCATTTATACCCGAGCTGGGGGTCTTGCTTGGGGGCGACGCACTCGAGACACCTTTGCCCCTTATTTATGAAGATAGCCCTTTAAGTTCCTGGATTAACGACTTGGAGCGATGGTCACAAGACACGCGCGTTAAAACGGTCATTCCGAGTCATGGTGAAATAAAAGGCAAAGCGCTAATTCTTTACAATGTCGCCTACTTAAAAACCATGCAAGCAGGCAAAGCATTTGACCTTCCTTATGAGCTAGATGATTTTTACAAAACTGCCCATGCCAGAAATCAGAGAGTTTCGCCTGGGCTCGAGTAAGAATTCTAGTCTTTGAGCAAGGCTGGTCTAACTATTTTGGATTTAACATAACGCTAACATAACGGCCTCTTTTTTAGAGTTTTTATAGGAGCTTAGGAAATAGCTCCTACACATTCTAAGTGGAGGTTAGTTATGAAAAAGACAATTCATAAACAAAGTATTAAGCATAGGATGAAGCTAATCTTTAGCTTTATGTTCCTTTGTATGAGCTACGGATTCGGCCAAGAAACGTCCACTGGTCTTAGCGCCTTAGAAAACGTTGCTTGGACCTTCTTGGAAGCAAGAGGAAACTGGGATGCCGAAACGACCGCTGGTCTTTTAACCGAAGATGTAGATAGCTGGGATATTCAGAGATCAAGTAATTTGGAAAATTATCAGGCTGCTTTTGCTTACTTCAAAACCCTAAACTGGAACTGGCGACCTGAAGAATGCAGCGAATATGAGGAGGGGTTTGTTTCCTGCCTGGCTGAACTCGAGAACGACCTGAGCCGCGCAATGGGTAAAGGGCCGTTTTACTTGCTTTTTGACTTTGAATTCGAGGGTGAAAAGATAAAAGGGATTTATCCTACCTGGAATCAAGACTATATCCGCAGGGTACTGAATGTATTTAGGAGCTACATTGAAGAAAGCAATCCTGAGGACTATGCCATAATTTTTACAGAAGAGTCTCCTTTTATTCCTCAGGGTGAAGAAGCCCTGTCATTGTTAAGACTATACGCCGATGCGTTTATCGCGAAGCAAGGACAATAAGGACTAATTCCGAATTCGGCTCGAGCCGACATAGCCTGCGCCAATGATGGAGTCATAGTTCGCCATAAAATCTCCTAAGACAACTTTATAACGCGTGGCTAGCTTTTAGGTGCTGGGGATTGCTGTTTTGGTGCACCATTTCAACATAACGCTTACATGGCGCTTACATAACGGGCTATTTTTTAAAGTTCTTTCTGCGAGGGCTTGCATGCGGTTCTCGAAAACCACTACGGAGGTTTATTATGAAAAATAAGATGTTAAACTTAGAGAAAGTAAAAGTATGGATGCAAATGATACCGCTTGCCTTGATGCTGGGTGCAGTTGCACTATCCCAGAACCAAAACTTGCCAACAGGTGAAGGCTTTGAGATAGCGGTTCTGACTGAAAAAGAAGTAGCAGCATTGCCCCAAGGACCACTCTTTTGGCGAGTTGAGACCTTTCCTTCACTCGCAGCGGCCCAAGCCGCCGCAGGTGACTGGGGTCTCACCGCTGAAGCCGACGGTAAAGCCTGGCTCTTCACGCTGCATACAGAAGGCGAGGGAAGCGCGAGCGGCACCCTCATGGCCGATATTGGTCCAATGCCTGAGGTCGTTGCACCCAGCTATCTCCTGCGCGTTAACGAAGCGAAGGCTGTGCCAGGGGGCAGTAGCAGCATACATTACCACCCAGGCGCTGAAGCACTCTACGTGCTGAGTGGTGAGGTAAGCTTCCGTACTGATGAGGGCATGGTGACGCTTGGGGCTGAGCAGGCAATGGCGGGTCATACGGCCGGTACAGTGATGCAACTCGCTAACGATAGCTCGACCGATCTGCACCAACTGGTGATGTTTATCGTGGACTCTACACAACCCTTCTCCTCAAAGGCAGATTTCCATTAAGACTAGGCTTAGTAGGCAACTTTATCAATAATCACACGGCAGCCGATCCTTTCGTTAGATCGGCTGCAAGCAAATTTTGCACTAGCACGAGCTATTTATTAACAGAATGAAATAAAAGGAATGGCATGCCTTATACTTTTCTTACATGCCAGCAGTTCAACTGCTTCATAAGCCGTGCATTATTATGGATGAGCAGAGAGTCTTGCCGCCCACTGGCAAAACCTCGGCCTTACTTTATTACCTTGCCTATCAAGCAACTTGGGTAAGTCGCGAAGACATCCTTTACCTCTTTTGGCCTGATACTCCTGAAGAAAAAGCACGGCGTAACCTGCGTCAGTTACTAAGTTCAATTCGCAATTTAGCTTTCATCCAAACTCTGGAAATTGACG
>JAHEBB010000811.1 GCA_024642575.1 Trueperaceae bacterium
TAAAAAAATTGTTAGAATCTCGCAATGTCTTTTCAACTGCAACGTTATGGTGCTGCACTTTCCTTGCTCACCACAGTCGTATTATGGCTCACTTTTGAGCAGTGGCTATGGGGCATTATTCCCGCACTAGTCTTTGCTTTTTTATTAACCAAAGAACCCAAAGATCCTCAAAGGCGCTATATAGCGCTTTGTCTGGGTCTTATTCCTCTGTTTGTCGCACCTATCAACTCTGATACCAGTATCAGGCATGTGTTATTCGTTATTCCTTTTTACGCCTTAAGTGTTTATTTGCCTCGCATTTATCTCATGCGTAAAGAACCTGAATTGCTAAAGATTCACTGGCTACCTAAGCGTTTTAAGTGGTCTGATATTGGCTATATTTCATTTACCATTCCAGGTTCTGCCTTAGGTCTATGGTGGTATCTGACTTACGTTAATCCTGAAGTGGTTTATAACTGGCCCCTTGACATTTCAACCCCAGTTAAAACCCTCAGCATGCTCTTTATTGGTATGTACCTTGCAGGTCTCTGGGATGAAATCTTTGGTCAGAATACCGCACTGGCGATTTTTGAAACCATGTTCCCTTTTCCCTGGGCTAATTTATTTGCTATGGTGATTTACGCAGCTGCCCTTTGGGATTTGGCCTTTAGGGGCTGGGGCTTTTTGGTTATGTTTCCTTTTGTCTTGTCTCAAGGCATACTGTGGCAGAAATCTCGCACGCTTTTCTGGGTAGTTGTGGTACACTTTACGCTCGAGGTTTTGCTTTATACTTTAATTGTGCAAAGCCGCTTTCCAGACCTAAAATTTGGTTTGTTCTAAGCCCCTCTATTTTAAGAACAGACTGCTACTTTAGGCGGATGACGTGATAGATTAGTCTTTGAGATGCTATGGTGTATGTATGAGCTTATGCGACATGCAGCACGGCAATTCAAGATAGAGGCAGTAAGACAGAAGTGATGATGAGGCAGAAACTACTTTTCGCAACCATGCAAGCGGGCGGCGGGCATATCGCTACGGCACACGCCATGAAGCAAGCCATAGACGACGCTTATCCTGGGCAATTTGATATGAAAATTGCTGATTACCTAGATGAGGTTGGCGCAACTCAACTCGACAAAAGAAACAAAGATGCTTGGCGCTTTGCCTTGCGCTACCCTATTACCGCGCGTTTAGGGCAGCGGGTTATTGATCTTTGGCCGCAACTTAGTATTCGTATTCAACGGCTTATTGTTCAGGAATTTGCTGAACTTGCCGCGCAACATATTGAAAAAGAACAGCCTGACATTATTATTTCTAACTATGGTCTGGTAAGTTCAGGCCTGGCTCTGGCAAAAAAGCGTTATAACCTTAATGTCCCTGTTGTCACTTTTGCTACGGAAACCCACAATATCTGTGCCTATTGGGCAGACCCCTGGGCTGATCATGTGATTGTGCCTAATCAAGATTTAAAGCAACAACTGGTTCGTATGGGCATGCCCGAAAACAAACTAAGTGTCGTTGGCTATCCTGTGCAGCAATCTTTTTTATACCCCAAGCATAAAGAGGAAGCTCGCCGTTCGCTCGAGCTACCCAAAGGCTTTACCTGCCTTCTCAGTTTAGGTGGCGAAGGGGTTGCAACAAAATCTGAGCAAATGCTTAGCACACTTTTAGACATCCCTGAGCTTGACAATATTGTGGTAATTTGTGGCCGCAACAAAGAGCTAAAAGAAAGCTTAGAAGCTCAAGCTAATCCCCGACTACTGGTTAGGGGGTTTGTTACCAATATGGCAGACTATATTGCGGCAAGCGATTTTGTCATTGGCAAGGCGGGTCCGGCTTCTGTTTATGAAACGCTAGCCGTTGGGCGCCCTATGCTTATTACGAGCTATGCTGGGCTTAATGAGCTGGGTGTTTTAGATTTTGTAGTCGATAAGCAGCTTGGAGCTTACGCTCGTAATGCCAAAGATTTAAAACATCATATTGAGTTTTATATTCAAAACCCTGAACAGCTCGAGCGGGTGCGCAAGCGTTGCAAAAAGCTTAAGTTTGCTAAGCAAACAAGGTCTATGGGTGACGCTATCGTTCAGCTGGCTCAA
>JAHEBB010000812.1 GCA_024642575.1 Trueperaceae bacterium
GTTTGCATTCACACAAGCTAAGCTTGCTAAAGGAGGTCGTTCTTTTTTTTCACACTGCGCATTCTGCGCTTTTTACGACCTCCTGCGTTGTTAGCTTTGTGATAATCTCACTTCACTACCAACTCCTGGCCTTCTGATCCGTAGTTATTCGCAAGTGATAAGAAAGTCGTTTCAAGTTACTCTATCTTCAGTATTCATCGGGGTTTTGGGCAATGTACCTGTTTAAGTCTTTCGAAGTCTATAAAGCTTGCGGGGGGAATGCGGGGGGAAATCATAGGTGCTAACGCTGTATCCAGCTTTCAACCTTCAGTTCCTCTATCCTCTGAAAATGGCTTAAATTTCCTGTAACAACAATTAAATTATGGTACAGGGCAGTTGCTGCAATCATTAAGTCAGCATCAGCGAGTCGTTCACCTTGTTTTTCTAGCAAGGCTTTCAGGTAACCAAATTTTTCCATTTCTAGATTACTTAGAAAAATGCTATTGAGTAAGGTCTTTAACTGATCGACTTCAGCCTTACGTTCACCAGGTTTCTGGGATTTTGCAGCACCATAGTAAAGCTCTCCGATACAAACCGTACTCGTGCAAAGATTCTCTATAGGAACCCTCAAAAGTTTTTGCGTTACCTCTGGACGACCTCGCAAGTAATAAACGAGGGTATCGGTATCAAGTAAGTAAATCACTTAAAGATCTAATTCGCGACCTAGGGTCCGTTTTGGTAGCAGGTCTTCATCCGTTAGCGTTTCGTGACGCCATACCCCTGCAAATTGAGCAAGTGGATGGGGTGTAGCTGAACCAGCTTTTATGTTTGCTGAACGTTTTGCTAATAGAAATTCAGCAAAATCTTCAACCTCTTTTTTTAGTTCTGGAGGTAAGGCAGCATAGGTATGTTCAAAGCTACTATCAGACATTTAGTCATTATAGGGATTTTTTGTAGGTATTTCTACCAGTAGCATTTCTTTACCAGGACTTAATTTTCTATAACCCATTGCATCTTGCCCAACAAAGTATTTCCTGGATCCGACAAGAAAGTTTGGTATTTGAGCTTCATCATAGACCCTAATACCAATCGGCTCTCCCATATGCTTTGCCACGTCCCAATGTCGAGTTAATTTGAAGGAACCGCCTATAGGTGTTATAAGGTAATTTTTAGAACTGCTGCTAACGCTCTAGATAAGTTACTCATTGTGTCATCGTCCAGGATGCCGATCTTATCTACAAATCTTACCTGAGACAAGGAACGTACTTGAAAAGCATCTGCCGCTGATGTTTTTGTTAAGCCATTTTGTGTATTTGTTTCGAGTTTGACCATCCAAGGCGCGATACTGTAGCGATCTTTCCAATCTGTTATCGGTACAATAATCTTTAATGGGAGAACACCAATTGCATCATCATTAACAATGACAGCTGGTCTCGTTTTTCTTATTTCTGCCCCTAGGGTTGGTTCAAGGTTAACACGCCAGATTTCAGCCCTTTTCATAAAAGGGTTCACCATCAAGCACTGTGAAGGCTGTCAATTCCTCATCTTGAAGATAATCATCTTTGAGCTGCTCTGCTGCTAAAGCTAAACGTTCTGACAGAGGTGTAAGACGCTCGAGCTTTTCTTGGAGGGCTGTTAGCATAGCTTGCTCTATATGCTCCCCTGTGCGTGCTGCTAAATCTTTAGCAAGGCGCTCTAAGTCAGGATTTTGCAATTTCATTGACATGAGAATAGTGTAGCAGATACCTTTGCTTGAAGGGGTTCCGTCAAATTAACTCATTTTGGGTAAGCTTGTGTGATGACTGAAGCAGCAAACTGTCCTAAAAGACACCGATTTCCAAAATCTATTATCTCCTATGTGATTTATCTTTATCACCGGTTTACGCTGTCCTATAGGGATGTTCAAGAATTATTTGGAATTGGTCTGTTTTTCCTGGTTCATCCGCATCTTGTGTTGATTTTAAAATAGTTTGACTTGGCCACTAGAACAAATGCCTAATGGAATTGGTCTGTTTTCCTGGTTCTCCCTAAAGTCATGTTGATTGAGCTAAAAGGACACGTTTTCTGAGAAGATCAAAGTTGGCTCTGCCATACA
>JAHEBB010000813.1 GCA_024642575.1 Trueperaceae bacterium
CTCTGCAGTTGGTGAAGGCTCTATTGCCGTACAATTTATTCACCAGTACCTGGCAGATGTCAGAGCATGATTCAGGTAGCTGATTTAAGAAAAATAACGGCTTTTGCAGACTTGCCAAAAGAGGAGCTGAGCTGGTTTGCCGAAAACTGCAGTGAGCACAAGTTTAAACTTGGGGAACACTGCTATATCCAGGGAGAAGAGGTTAATCACCTTATTTGCCTAATAGAAGGAACCTTTAACCTGGTGCGATATGCCGAGGGTAAAGAGATAAGCAACTGGCTACTGGAAGCAGGTAGCGTGAGTGGCCTACTGCCCTTTTCACGTATGAAGGTCCACGCTGCCACCACCTATGCACTTAGCTCCTGTCACGTAGCCGAGTTTCCCAGCCGTCTGTTCCCAGCATTACAGGCCAATGCTCCAAGTCTACTGAATCAGCTGGTCTTGCTTATGATCGACCGCTCGAGGCGCTTTACCCGTGAAAATGTTGAGATGGAAAAGTTGGCTTCTCTAGGTACCTTGGCTGCGGGTCTAGCCCATGAACTTAATAATCCTGCCTCGGCAATCAAACGCGCTGCACAAAATCTCCGCAGCTCGCTTAGTGCTTTTAATCAGAATTCCGAAGCACTGTTTGCCAAAGATTTTAGTGAAGATCAAAAAAGTCTTCTTAAAATCATCCTAGAGCGGGACAGTTCGGCCCTTACGCCACCCTCGAGTCTCGAGCGCAGTGACCGCGAAGATCAACTGGCAGATTGGCTAGAAGCCCTTAATCTGGACAACCCCTGGGAAATGGCAGCCACCTTTGTAACAGGGGGGATAAAGGCAGATGAGCTCGAGGTCCTGATCGGCACGGCAAGAGAAAGCGAGAAGAAAGTCTTTCTAGCCTGGATTTATCGAGATATTGAAATGCGAATTCTCAGTCAGGAGCTCCTTGAAGGCAGTAGCCGAATCTCTGAATTGGTAACAGCCATGAAGCAATATTCCTTTATGGACCGCTCTCAGGAGAAAAAAGACGTTCCACTTCATGCTGGCCTTGAAAATACGCTGGTAATTTTAAAGCATAAGCTAAACGCAAAAGCCCTCAAGGTTGACAAACGCTATGGTGACCTAACTGATATACCCGCTTATGGCAGTGAGCTTAATCAGGTCTGGACCAATTTACTGGATAACGCGATTGACGCCTTAGCAGAAGGGGGCAAGATTATCATAGAAACCAAAAGAGAAAACGCCGCCAAAGTTGCTATCATTAACATTATTGATGATGGGCCTGGAATTCCTACCGATATTCAGAGTCGAATTTTTGAACCGTTCTTTACCACCAAGGGCGTCGGTCAGGGAACGGGAATGGGGCTGGATATTGTGAGCCGCATTGTCAAAGAGCGCCATCTTGGCACGATTCAACTAAAGTCAGAACCTGGATTCACCTGTTTTTCCGTTCGTTTACCCTTAGATTAGTCCCTTGAAACTTTTTTATTCGAAAGCAAAACCTATGTTGAGTAAGTTAAAAGCCCAATGGAAACCTCCTCAACTTGTCGTCAAATACGATGAAGAGCGCAAAGTCTACTGGCTCGAGCTCTTCTATGATCTGATCTATGTCGCCGCTGTTATTCAACTTGGCAATCTTTTAGCCAATGACCTTTCCTGGTCAGGTGCCGCCAAATTTGCCTTTTTGTTTACTTTAATCTGGTGGAACTGGACAGGGGCCATGTTTTACTACAACCGCTTTATTGCCGATGATAGCTTGCACCGCATACTAGTATTTTTGCAAATGTTTGCTATTGGCAATATGGTTATATTTGCGCCTACCGCCTTTGAACCCAATAACAGTGCTTTCATTTTGTCTTATTTCATTACCCGACTTATTTTAGTGCTTCAGTATTTACGAGCGGGTTATCATAATCCCATCGCAGGGAAACTTACCAACCGCTACGCTTTAGGCTTTGGTTTTGGTTCGCTGCTATGGTTACTTTCGCTATTCCTGCCAGCCCCTTTTCGCTATTTAATATGGGTTTTAGCGCTTGGGCTCGAGTTTTATATCCCGACCTCACAACAAGCTCGTAAAAATATCGCCCTTTTT
>JAHEBB010000814.1 GCA_024642575.1 Trueperaceae bacterium
TTAAAAGTTTAAAAATTTCGGTCACAAATAAAGGGGCAAGACCTGCACTAGGCTCATCAAGCAGCATGACCTGAGGTTTGCCTAGCCAAGCTAATGCAATCGCAAGCATTTGCCGCTCGCCCCCACTCATCAGACCCGCATTTTGCTGTTGCCGCTCCTCCAAAATTGGGAAAAGCTCAAAAGCCTCACGCAGCACTTTCTGAGATTCCTGCCGTTTTAACTTACGCACAGCTAGCAAAAGATTATCTTTTACCGTCATGCTGCCAAAAATATTTTGCCGCTGAGGTACATAAGCCAAACCATACGAAGTAATGTTTTCAGTTGCTAGCCCTACAAGCTCTTTGCCGCCTATCTTGATAGAACCAGAAAAGGTATCCGTGATGCCAAAAATGGATTTGACCAGCGTGCTTTTACCGCTACCGTTTGGGCCAAGAATAGCAATGAATTGACCTTTTTCAACCTTCAAGCTTATGTCTTGCAAAACAACCAGTTTGCCGTAGCCTGCACTTAGCTTATCAATCGTTAAAAGGCTCATTTAATCACCAAAATAAATTTCTTTGACGGCACTATTGGCTGAAATTTCGGCGGGGCTACCTTGCGTAAGCACTTCACCCATATGCATGACATAAAGGCTATCAACAAAATCAAACAAGATTTCTAGGCGGTGTTCGACAATCAAGAAAGTAATACCGAGTTTTTCGCGCATCTCAGCGATATTTTCAAAAATGGTATAGGCAAGTTTGGGGGCGACACCTGCGGTAGGTTCATCGAGTAAGAGAAGTTTGGGGCTGCCCGTGAGACTACGCCCAAGCTCGAGCAGTTTCATCTGCCCACCAGAAAGGTCAGAGGCCAGAGCGTCATAGTGTTTGCGGATAAGAAGCTGGTCTAAAACCTGAGCAGACTCGAGCGCATGGTTTTCTTCTTCTTTACGCCAGAGCTTATGAAACGGCGCATACCAGGGTTTTTCTCCCTTTTGGTTTTTAGTAGGCAAGAGGCTGTTATCAAGCACGGTCATCTTAAAAAAGAGCGAAGGGTCTTGAAAGCTGCGAACCAGACCAAGTTGAAAAATCTCGTTTGTTGCACGTTTGCTGATTTCATGCTCGTCAAACAAAATGTTGCCACTATCGGCAGGGGAAAGCCCTGAAATAACGTTTAACAGCGTTGATTTGCCGCTACCATTTGGGCCAATCAGACCAATAATTTTGCCTTGTGGAATGTCTAAAGAAACATCACTTACGGCTTTTAGATTGCCGTAAGATTTGCTAACATATTCTAACTTGAGTAAACTCATTTTTGCCCTTTAAGCAGAGCATGCGCTTTGGTTGTTAGGGGTTTCTCAGGCAAAAGCCCTTGAGGTCTAAAGCGCAGCATGAGCAAAATAATGACGCCAAACAAGATAAAGCGGATATAGGTAAACTCGAGCTGAAAGCCGATTTGGTCTAACTGAATAGCAGCAATCGCCGTTACCCTATCAAGCACCGTAATGATAAACGCCCCCAGCAGCGCGCCCCAGTTATTCCCAATACCGCCAATGACCACCATCACCCAGATATCAAGCGTTAGCGCGACCACATAATCATTGGCACTGGCAAAACCCAGATTGACTACAAAAAGAACCCCAGAAATGGCAGCAATGGCTGAGCCTATCACCATGATTTGAGCTCTGGTACGTGTAATATCTTTGCCTAAACTTTGCGCCACGCGCTCGTTTTCTCGCATCGCTTTTAAAAGCCGACCATAAGGTGAACGAATGAGGCGCTCACTAAAGATAAAAACAATGGCGACCAGCGCTAAAACCAGTAAGGCAAAAAGTATAGAGGCAAGTCTCGGATTTCCAACAGCTACAAAGGGCTGCGCAATCCCAGAAATGCCGTTATGCGCGCAGATAATGGGTTCATAGCCTCGTACCAGAATGCGCACAATTTCGCTGCCCACGAGAAGTACCAGCGCCAAATACCATTCTTCTTTTAAGCGCAGAGCGGGGTAAGATGCCAGATAGCCAATTAACCCACCAATGACCGCCGCAATCATGAGGGTAAGGACAAAGTTGAGTAGCCCTATTCCCATGGCTCC
>JAHEBB010000815.1 GCA_024642575.1 Trueperaceae bacterium
TCACGGCTGTTAACTGGGAAAAGAGCTGATAAAGTCCAGCGTCTGCTTTGGCAGTTAGCTTCTCGAAAAGGTCAAAAGTGTTTTGGTCATAAGGTTTGACCTTGGGTAGATAAGGCTTGTCTTCCTCAGCTTCAGTATTATCAAGATTCAGTTCGCTTATAAGCTTAATGAAAGCAGTCTGTAAGGTATCGCTGAAGATGCGGTTACTGGCACTGGGTTTACCTGGTTTGCCAGACTCGAGTTTGATATCAAAGCCTTTAACCCCTAAAAGCATCATGATGTTTAAGATGAGGCAGAGTCTAAAATCTTGACTGGCTTTTTCATGAACAGCTCGGGTTAAGGTCGTAGCTTCCCACTCATTACGTCTACGATTTTCTCGTTTTTCAGAGGTTGGTGTTGTTAGCTTATTCGCTGAAGCAGGTCGCCTGAGAACCCGCTCATGAAGGGTGACTTCGTAGCTGTAGGGATTAAGTTCTATAACAGCCCCATCGCCTTCAACATAGTCAAAGGTATAAAATGTGGCGCTGGTTTCCACAACACTGTACTGCTCTTTGAGTTCTGTAAGTTTGGTTTGAATGGCTTCGTTTTGAAGTTTAATGAACAGCTCGAGACTATCAAACCAGCCAGGTTTATCAGGTTCAAACATATCGGTGATAATGCTGCCTTTGGCTTCTGTGTAAGCTTCAAGAGCAAAGAAGGCTCGAGTTACGGGGACTTTATCTTGTGTAATCAGGCGTTTGATATCTTTGGGGCCATAGCCGTAATCAATGACCCTTGGTAAGAGTTCATTTTGCAGGCTTTTGCTTACCATGGTGAGTGCCTGAGCTTGTGAAAGAGTAAGCTTACCTTTTTCTAAAGCGCGGCGGACATTGGCTGAGATGCAGGTAGCAAGCTTAAGACGCAATTTTACGGTTGATACTGCTACTCCTGTTTTTAGGGCAATCGCTTCTTCATTTTCTCCAAGTTCAACCAGTTTGACAAAAGCATCAGCTTCTTCTAAGGGTGTCATATCTGAGCGTTGAATGTTTTCTACTGTTGCCAGAAGCACCAGATCAAAATCACTGACTTCTCGGAGGATGATAGGAACTGGATAATTGGCTTCTATTTGGCCTTGTTCCAGCAAATAGGTTAAGGCTCTGAAACGACGTTCTCCTGCGACGATTTCGTAGTGGTCTTCTTGTTCAGGATGGGTTCTGACGACCAGGGGTTGTAAGAGCCCATGTGCTAAAAGAGAGCTGGCAAGTTCAATAAGGCTACTTTCTTCAAAGCTCTTTCTGGGGTTGAGCTTGCTGGGTTGAAGCAGGGTTAAGGGAGTAGTAAAAGGGAGGTGAGTTTCGGCTTGAGTTTGCTGAGCTTGCAGGTTCATGGTTTTCCTTTCAAAGAAAAAGCTGCCCATATGAGCAGCTCTGGTGTTTGGATTTTTAAGGTTAAAAGGGAACGGTTTCCTTTTGTTCTGGTGTCGAGATGGTTTTAAGAATAAGCGTAATCGGCTCATCACCATGCTGGTCCAGCTGATCATCCCAGACCTGCAGACGGACCTGTCCCTGGTGATATTCGAGAAATACCCGAGGCTCGAGTCCGCCATCCAGATTAGGTAGTAGCAGTTCAATGCCCTGACGCACGGCCAGTGTGACTGGGTAGCCTGAATTTGTAAAGGTTTCGTTCTCGATGTCGATAAGCTTGACGGTTGCTTCTAAGCTTAAAGGGGGTGTATAAGCTTGGCATAAAGTGTCATGTTCGTTAGTGAGTAAGCGCTCGAGCATGGGAGCTTGTTCTTCTTTAGGTTGAGCCAGAATGATTTCTAACACATTAATCAGGGTCTGATGTTCCTGATCGGTCATTAGCCGCAAACTTGCACAGCCAATAACAGCTTGCTGGAGATGGTGTCTTTGTTCATCGCTTCGAAGATGTAAGCGGTTATAGAGGGCAAAGAGTTTGATTCTGGCTTCGGTCCAGTCACTAGGGTCACGTTCGGTTCGCATTGGGTCTCCTTATCAAAAGATAGCGATGTGGGTAATGACTCACATCGCTTTTTCCATTAGGTTTTACTTTGATGATCAGGCAGCTTGCGCG
>JAHEBB010000271.1 GCA_024642575.1 Trueperaceae bacterium
GATGCGTGTATCAGCCATCATGGTTTTGAAGCCAGCTTCCATTTCTTCAGGGCTTGCGCCATCAAACTCAACCATTAATACGGCTTCAGGCATACCTTGTAGCCAGTGAAGCATGGGGGATAAGTTCGGGTTTGCGAGACCAAGTTTAAACAGCTCGTCATCAAAGATTTCAACGGCAGAAGGGTTATGCTCATTGACGTATTTCACTGATCTTAGGGAATCAGTTAAGGTTTTAAAATGAAGCAAAGACAACATGCGGTGTTTGGGAACAGGCTCGAGCCTCAAAGTTACATTCAAAATGATTGCCAGTGTGCCCTCAGAACCCGAAACCAGTTTAGCCAGATTAAAAGGCTGGCCTTTGGTAAATTCATCTAGATTGTAACCACCTACGCGGCGCATCACCTTTGGAAACTTGGCTTCAATTTCGTCTTTATGCTCAGTAACTATTTTATTGACGGTACGGTAGATTTTACCCTCGAGTGTTTTTAGCTCGAGCTTTTGCTTGAGTTCTTTTTCCTTTACCTCTTTTAATTCAGCAATGCTGCCATCTGCAAACATGACGGTCATGCTAATGACCGCATCAACACTTTTGCCATACTTTATGCTACGAGTTCCCGCGCTGTTATTGGCAACCATACCACCAATATTGGCACGGTTAGTGGTAGAAATATCAGGGGTAAATTGTAAGCCGTGAGCGGCTAAAAAGCTGTTAAGCTCATCTCTCACCACGCCTGCCTGCACTTTGACCCAGCGTTCCTCAGGGTTAAAATCAAGAATTTGGGTCATGTACTTAGATACATCCAGCACAATAGCTTCGCCTACCGTTTGCCCTGCTAAACTGGTGCCGCCACCTCTAGGCAAAACAGCAAGCTTATATTTATTAGCTACATCAACGACATGCTTAACATCTTCAACGGTTTTAGGTAAAACCACACCTAAGGGCATTATTTCGTAGGGGCTTGCGTCTGTGGCATAAAGCGCTTTGGCGCGTTTATCAAAACGCACTTCGCCTTGAATTTTCCACTTTAGTTCATTGGCAACCTGATCTAAGAGAGTCGGCGTGATAATAGGCGAGTCTTGAGAAGCTGCTTGCATCATAGTAAGACAAGTATCTCATGTTTTTCCCTATTACAAAAGGAGCCATGTCCCATAAAAGGAGCAAACTAAGGGTAAAAGAAGAAAAAACAGTTGATTTTACATTTGTAGGGGCATGAGACGGTAGATAAAAAAAGAAAAACCTCGTGTCAGACGAGGCTTTCTTTGGCTGGCCCACAGGGACTCGAACCCCGACCGAGTGATCCAAAATCACTTGTCCTGCCATTAGACGATGGGCCATTACTTGCTAACAGCGTTAATGAGTTTAAAGGACGCATACGTTTCTGTCAAGCAGTTGCAGAGTAGCGCTGAACTTAAGAGGCAGATTTCAAGAGGGAAGGCTCGAGCTAAAAAGTGAGGAGCAGACATGTAAGAAGTTCGAAAGTGGTCTATTCTATCATTTGGTGAAAGAGCAGGGCAGATGCACATACAAGTGCCAGACAGCTCTTTCAAGGAGGATGCGCTCGCCACCGCGAGAGGGATGGGGCGGTGAGCGCATCTTCTGTTTATTGGTTTTTAAGTTTATTTATGGGTTAACACGATCAAGCCAGACACTGACTTGTCGGTTTTCGGTTTCTTGAAATACGCCTTCAAAACTTTCATAACGTAGCCCTTTTTCGGGATTGGGTGCTGCTGAAACCCGATACGAGATGGCTTGATTTTTGGGAATAATGAGCTTTAGAGGTGTTTGACCACGTAGTTTACTTTTTACAAAGACATCTGCGCCTAAGGGGTCACTGGTTAGGTCTATTGTAACAAACGAAAAGGCAAGGGTTATCTTTGGCTCAATACTCACATTTAGTTCGACAGGTTCGCTCTGTCCGAATAGGCTTTGAAGAGATTCTAGCTGGGGTTGTGCAAGTAAGGCTAACTCATAGTCAAGACTATCTTGAGGGATGAGCCACGTTTTGAGGGCTAAGCTAGCTACAAGTAAAACTGCGCTTAACAAGTAGAGATAGCTATTACGCCTTAACTTAGGTAGCTGTTGCCTGAGTCTTTGGTTTTGATAAGCCATAAGCCCGATACCTCCGAAAATGAAGGAAAATAGGGCGAGTATGATAGGAAGATCTCGAAGAAGTATCATGATAAACGGTTGCTCTAGGTATCTCCCAGATAAATTTGTTTCAGATACAGCTGTTTGGCTACAAAATATGCTTGATTACCATATAGACAATATCTGCTGCAAAAGTATGAGAGAGTAAGTTTGAAAGACAGTCTAGCAAATTATTTGTTAAAAGCTTAACGCAATTGTCTTTATTAGAATTGGCGAAGCTAGCTGAATAAGACAATTGCGTTATTGGAGAGTTGATACCAAGCCCGAAAAAATCTCTGTTCGAGTTTTTCTCGAATAGAATGGGCTTGGTATTTGATTCGACAATCCAAGATTGCATTTAAAACCCTCACTTTGTTCGGGATATAAACGGAATTGTTATGAACTACAAAGCTGTTATAAATTAGTTTCCAGAAAACCTTGCTGCAAATTCGGGTAGAAAAGTAACAATGCCTGGAAAAAGGATGATGAGTAAAAGGGCAACAAGTTGAATGGCAATAAAAGGAATAATTCCTCTGTAAATGTCAGTTGTTTTAATGCTAGGTGGGGCAACGCCTTTGAGATAAAAAAGAGCAAAACCAAAAGGGGGTGTTAAAAAGGAGGCTTGCAGGTTCATGGCAATGAGTACGCCAAACCAGATGAGCATAGTATGTTCCATATCGGCGCCGTAAACGGTGCTTAGATACTGTTTGGCAATGGGTGCCAGTAGAGGCACAACAATAAAGGTAATCTCGATAAAATCGATGAAAAAGCCCAGCAAGAAAACAACCAGCATAGTAAAGAAAATAAAACCATAAAAGCCACCTGGTAAGTTGAGCAGAAAGTTATCAACCACATGTGCGCCACCAAGTTGGTTAAACACATAGCTAAAAAAGGTAGCACCAATCAAGATGATAAACACCATGCTGGTAAGTTTTACAGTTTGATCCATAGTTGCCATCATATTTTTTAGGGTGAGTCGGCGGTTAATAGCGGCAAGAAGCATGGCACCTATAGCGCCCATAGCCCCTGCTTCGGTGGGTGTCGCAAGACCAATAAGGATAGTACCCAGAACCAGAACGATGAGAAATAAGGGAGGGATCAAGTTTTTGAGGACGCGCAAAAAAAGCGCCATTCCTTTTAAGGTGCGAGCTTCTGGAGGGAGGGCTGGGGCGGCCTTAGGGCGAGTGATGGCTACAAAAATAACCCAGAGCATAAAGAGACCCGCAAGCATAAAACCAGGAATAAAGGAAGCTAGAAATAAGCTGCCAACATCTACCCCAATTTGGTCACCTAAAATAACCAAAACAATACTGGGGGGAATGATTTGCCCAAGGGTGCCAGATGAGGCAACAACACCTGTAGCTAAGCCTTTGTCATAGTTGTATTTGAGCATGACAGGTAGAGCAAGCACGCCCATTGTGACAACTGAAGCGCCTACAACGCCTGTGGAGGCAGCTAAGAGTGCGCCTACGGCAACGACACTAAGGGCTAGACCACCGCGTAAACGACCAAACAATATCCCCATAGTCTCGAGCAGATCTTCGGCTAAGCCAGACTTTTCGAGCATGACACCCATAAAGACAAAAAAGGGTACAGCTACCAGCGTGTAATTTCCCATGATGTTGAAAATGCGTGAGGGAAGAGCATTGAGTCTAGCGACCCGAAAGGGTAAATCAGGGTCAAGGTCAAAAAGAGGTGCCCAAGGCAAGGTTAAGCCCATATTAGGTAGTAGATCGCTGCCTAACAGCGTAAATATAACAGCGGTTCCCCCTAAGCTAAAGGCGACTGGGTAGCCAATTAAGAGTAGGCCAACAGCGGCAGCAAACATCCATAGACCTAACATTAAATGCCCTCCGTTTGGCTAACAACATGTTCACCAGGTGATTTTTCATCGTTGACATGAATGCTGCCCGAGTTAGGGTGACCAGATAGGAAAGCGATATTTTTAATAATCTCAGAAATACCTTGCAAGATAAGAAAAATCAGCGCAACAGGTACGACGGTTTTAATAATATAAAGAGGAATGCCTCCTGGGTCAGGGCTAGCCTCGAGCTTAGTCCAGGAGCTAAAAATATTTTTGCGACTAAAGGCAAAAACAAACCAGCAAAAAGGAATAAGAAAAAAGGCAGATCCAAAAATATCAATCCAGGCTTTGGCTTTGGCTTTTAGGCTCGAGTACACAATATCAACTCGAACATGCCCATCTGACTTTAAAACATAGGCAGCGCCCAGCAAAAAAACCATGTCATAGGCAAAGGTCTGCAAGGATAAATAACGGTTGCCCGAAAGGGCTTGCGCAATATCGGTGCCAAAGATTTTGGCGATAGGGCCAAAGGCATAACGGGTGATAACGTTAAAAGCGCCAATAAGCACCATAAATAGGCTTACCCACCACATGAGCTGACCTAACTTAGTTGTTACATAATCAATGGCTTTTGAAATGCCAAGAAAGAACTTCACATAACCTCCTGAACTAGCAGGTTCGCCAGTTGCACTAAGACATAGACTTAGCAAGCTAAGATAATTCGACCTATCCTAAATGAACCGACTTTTGCTGTCAACGAGGCTATGCTAACAAGTTTTTGGCCTGTGTAGTTCAAACGATTTGGTTTGATTTACAAAGCCCTAGAAAACGGAGAAAGATTTTGAAATAGGGATTCGGTACCATAGCTAGAAATTAGCAGACATTTGGCTTAGACAATTTAGACGGGCATCTTGAAATACGATGGGTAATCGCAAAGAATGCTCGAGCCTCATCCTTAGAAATAGAGAATTTTAGATCTGCTAAAGCGCTATAGTAAAGCATGAACATTCTTGTGATTGGCGGAACACGCTTTGTTGGGCGTCATTTGGTAGAAGCGGCTCTGGCTAAAGGGCACACCTTGACCTTGTTTAATCGAGGAAGCCATACTGAGGTATTTCCTGGGATAAGTCTGATTCAGGGTGACCGAAATAAGCCTGAAGATCTGGCAAAGTTACAGGGTCAAAGCTGGGACGCAGTGATTGATACCTGCGCTTATATACCTAGACAGGTTAGAGAACTGCTCGAGCGTATTGCCTCATCAACTAAGCACTACACGCTTATATCAACCATTTCGGTTTATGCCAATCAAACCCTTGCACTGCAAGATGAAAGGGCTGAACTGGCACGCTTAGCAGATGAAAGTATTGAAGAAGTTACGGGAGAAAGCTACGGTGGACTCAAAGTGCTTTGTGAGCAAGTTGCTGAGGAATTTATGCCTGGTCGCAACCTCATCCCAAGGTTAGGGCTGGTGGTGGGGCCGTTTGACCCAACCGACCGTTTTAGCTACTGGCCAAACCGAGTTGCGCAAGGGGGTGAGGTCTTAGCACCCGATAGACCTGAAAAACCTGTTCAATTTATCGATGTAAGAGACTTGTCTGAGTGGACTGTTTCTAGTATGGAGGCAGATAGGACAGGCATTTATAATCTCGTTACGAACCCAGACCAGTTTCATTTTGGTGATTTGCTTGAAACCTGTAAAGAGGTTAGTCAAAGCAATGCAAGGTTTACCTGGGTAAACGAAGCTTTTTTAGAAGCGCAAGAGGTTGCACCCTGGATGGGTTTACCTATCTGGATTCCTGGGGAAGAGGAAAACTTTTTGCGTATCAGTAATCAAAAAGCAATTAGCGCAGGATTGCGTATTCATAGCTTAAAAGATACGGTTAAAGATACGTTGGTCTGGCTAAAGAGCCGTGCTTCTGACCATGAGTGGAAAGCAGGTATAAGCGCTGAAAAAGAACAGGAAGTACTAAAAAACTGGCATCAGCGTAAGTAGCGTGCCACATCCTGATTATGACCAGCAAGATCGGTATTGGGTCTAAAGACTTTTTGGTCGCCATCAAAACCATGTAAAAAATAAAGGTAATCCTGGCTATTCTCGTTTTGCCTTTGAGGGTGTAAGACGGCGTAGAGAGCTTCGCTACCTGGGTTATCAATGGGTCCAGCGGGTAGACCCGCTCGAGTGTAGGTATTCCAGGGGTGGTCGATTTCAAAGTCACCTGCGGGGGCACTGAGTTCGGGTAAATCTTTTTGCAGACCGTAAGCTACTGTTGGGTCAGATTGTAAGGCCATGCCCAAATCTAAACGATTACGAAATACACCAGCGATAATAGGCATTTCGCTCGCATTGGCGGCTTCTGCTTGAATTATGCTGGCTAAAGTTACCCAGTCATAGACCGAAAGCCCTTGGTCTGCAAGTTCGGTTTTTACCTCTTCGCTTAGCTCCTGTTCAAAGCGAGCATACATTTGCTTAAGGACTTCAAAAGCAGCACTTTTTAGCGGGATGTCGTAGCTGGCTGGAAAGAGAAAGCCTTCAAAGCTCGAGCCCTCCGGAATGAGGCTAAAAACGCTGTGGTCAGGGTAGTGTAAAAGGCTGTCCCAGGTGCCCGCATCAGCAATGCTTGTTTGGCTAAGCCTTTGAGCCACATCCTGTAGGCGAAACCCTTCTGGGATGACGATACGAACAGTGCGGGGTTTGCCACCTTTGGCAAGTGCGCTGGCAATTTCAGCCGAGCTCATACTGGGGTCAAGGTCGTAAAGGCCCTCGCCAATTTGGGTATCCAGGTCTTTAAATTGTAAGTAATAGCCAAAGATTTGGGCATTGCGAATTAGTCCTGAGCGCTCTAACTCTAAGGCGACGCGCTTTCCGCCCCAGCCTGGTAAAACTTCAAATTCACCGGCTTGCCGAACGCTTGAAACAGGACTAAGCTCACGGTTTATATACTGCCTTGCAGCTATAACAAGTATCAAAGCCACTATGAGCAGACTAGTAAGAAAAGTCAGAACCCGTCTAAATCTTCTTTTAGGTCGAGGCTTAGTTTGGGGTTCTGGCAGAGTAGGGGAGTCTTGAGGCTCGAGCGGTGAATTCACGGCGTGTCCAGTTTAGCTTGTTTTAATCTGCTCAGGTAAGACTCTAGAATCAAAATGGCAGACGCCTCATCTAAGAGCCCTTTTTCTTGTCTTTGTTTTTTCTTTTTGCCACTACTTAAAAGATTTTGACCTGCCATACGGGTAGTAAAGCGCTCATCTTCAAATTCGTAGCTTAAACCAGCCTTTTCTAAGGCTTTGGCAAACTGACGTACCCGCTCGGTTTGAGCTGAGTCCTCACCATCGGTACGTCTTGGCAAACCAATAACAAAGTAGCTGGCCTGTTCAGACTCGAGCTTTTGTTTTAGAAAAGTGATATCGGCTTCAAGATGGCTACGGCTTAAGTAGCCGCGACCAAAGGCAAAAGATGAACCTAATTCTCCAAGGGCCAAGCCAATGCGCGCCTCGCCGACATCAAGCCCTAAAACCTTTTTTTTCATAAGCAGCTTGC
>JAHEBB010000816.1 GCA_024642575.1 Trueperaceae bacterium
GATTGGCATGATCTGCCCAGGCCTCTCGCCACTCATTCAAGGCTGGCTTGGTGTTGAAGTACCTAGCAACCGATCCTTCTGCCTTGGAAGCAAAGCCATATTTTTCTTCAGGCGCTACGGAACGTAGCGGAATCATCACATGGGCATGAGGATTGTTACCCTCAGCATCATGAATCGCAATATCAGCGACAAAGCCCTTAGACACAAATTGCGACTCACAAAAGCCATGTACTAATTCCCGCTGCTGATCCAAAGACAACTCACGCGGTAAGGCTATATTGAACTCACGGGCGAGCTGAGCTTTTTCCCTGCGTTCGCATTCTTCTACCTGATTCCATAAAGACCCCCGATCTGACATCCAGGAGGGAGCCGAATCAGGAACTAACATAGCCTCGTAAGCCACACTGCCCCGCCGAGAATAATCATGCGTTACCCCGTCCCGTTCATTGGTCAATTTGTCCCCTGAACGATACGCAGCAGCAGCGACAGCAGAGTGACCCGCCGAGCGTTTAATGACCTGGGCTAAGAGATGGTAAATCGCCATCATCTCCCCCTGAAAACAGAGCAAGGGAAGGGAAAGAAACGGTGCTGGTTCTGTCGGTGTCTCATGCCGAACCTCGTAACCTTGGTAGCCCCTCTGGCATTGAAGAGCGCACTTATACAATCTAGTCAGATTGTTGTGCGCCCCTGTGCTTACAAGCACAGGGGAAAGTGTAGCGCAAAGCGCTTAACGTTGTGTTAATCCAGAGAATCAGCCTTCGCTGGGGTCGTCCTGGTCGTTGCTCGTCAGACCCCCCTTAGCCTGATTGCGAATTTCGCAAAAGCAATTGCTCAAAGCCTTAAAATCGCCTACACTAAAGTCATGACGATAGAACTTACTCAAGAGCAACAGAAGTTTATTGCAAAAGAGATTGCGGCAGGTAAATATGCCGATGAATCTGCTTTGCTAAAAGAAGCTGTGGATTTGCTGCGTCAGAGGGAAACCTATATTGCTAAAGTACAGGCAGGGGTGCAGCGTGGTCTTGATGACCTCAAAGCAGGTCGTTATCGTGAAATCCATAACTCCCAAGATGCTGAAGCTTTGAAACAGGATATTCTCCAACGCGGTCAGCAGCTCCGCGCTCAGCGTGAGCAAACGACCCATTAATGGGTGTTTATTTCATTGCCGATGAGGCTGCCGCCAACCTTAGTGAAATCTGGGATGGTCATATCGAACGAGGCGGTCAAATAGAAAATGCTAACGGGTTGATTGCTGAGTTTCTGGAAGTCTTTCAAAACCTCGCAGATTTTCCTGATATAGGCACACCCAGAACCTACCTTCAAGCAGATCAACGCGCTTTTCCCCATGATGATTATATAATTGTTTATCGCAGACAACCTGAACGGGTTGATATTTTACATGTGGTTTATGGACGGATGGATTTGGATGCCTATTTCTCCGAGGTGTGAACAACTTAGACATGGCCAAACCTTTTGCTGACCTACTTAGAGACTTTAGCCCTGAAGATCACGCCAAGATTCAAGAGGGTACTCAATTTCTGTTGCTCGAGCATGCGCTTGCTACTTACTACCTGATAGATCGGGAAATGAGCGATGCTGAAATGGCAGCCTTTGACGAAGTACGCGACATCGCCCTTCAGAAAATGAATGCCGATGAAGACTATCAATTTGAAGCCGTGATGAGCTATCTCAAGATTATGGGAGAAGCTGATCTTAGTCTTTCAAGGCTTCAGGACATCCTTAATAGCTTAAATTATAGACTGATATTTGTGCCGCTTTTTATGCCCAGTGAAGAAACCTTAGAAGCCATTAAAGACCTCGAACAAAACCATCAGCTCGAGCGTCATGAATCTTTGGCTGACCTCAAAGAACTGCTTGATGAGCAGGAAAACTGAATTGCTTTTAATGGAAAATTGAGCAATCAAGCCAGCACCTTGGGTTACATAGGAAACCAAGCCCTTGGTTTGTGTTTAAAATGATCTATGCCTCAAAGTATGACCCGAAAACTGGTCAGACAAACCTTAAAGACCAAGCTACAAGGCCTTATGGCAAGGGGTATGGATGTTGA
>JAHEBB010000272.1 GCA_024642575.1 Trueperaceae bacterium
AGCAGATTAAAGCCAAAGGCTTAAATGCCATTGCCATTTCTTCAGTATTTTCCCCTGTCAATTCGGTTTTTGAAGAAAAAACCGCTGAAATTGTTAAAGAAGTGATTCCTGATGCAAATATCACTTTGTCGAGCACCATTGGTCGCATTGGTCTTTTGGAGCGGGAAAATGCCGCCATTATGAATGCTTGTTTGCGTGAATTGGCGGTTAAAACTGTAAATGGTTTTAAGCAAGCTTTGCGTGACATGAATATTACGGCCCCGTTTTTTATTAGTCAAAATGACGGTACGCTGATGAATGCTGATTTTGCCGCGGATTATCCCGTCTTAACCTTTGCCTCTGGCCCCACCAATAGTATGCGTGGTGCGGCCTTTTTAAGTGGCCTGAAAGACGCCATTGTGGTAGATGTCGGTGGAACCACCACCGATGTCGGGGTTTTGCAGCAAGGGTTTCCAAGAGTTGCCGCTATGGCCGTAGATATTGGTGGGGTGCGTACTAATTTCCGCATGCCTGATACCTTGTCGATTGGGTTGGGTGGGGGCTCGCTGGTTGAAGCTGAACCCTTAAAAGTGGGGCCACAAAGTGTCGGCTACGAACTGATTACCAAAGCGAAGGTTTTTGGTGGAGACATTTTAACCACCACAGACATCATTGTGGCAGCAGGTTACGAAGACATTGGCGATAAGTCAAAAGTTGCAGATATTGACGCTGCCTTTGCCAAAGCAGTAGAAGATCGCATTGAAGAAATGGTGAATGTTGCCGTTGATCGGATGAAAACCAGTGCAACCGCTATGCCTGTCATTATAGTAGGAGGTGGCAGCATTTTGATTCAGCGTAAAGTTGAAGGTGCTTCTGAAATGATTAAGCCTGAGCATTTTGCCGTTGCCAATGCGATTGGGGCAGCGATTGCGCAAGTGGGCGGTGAAACCGACCGCATTTTTGCACTGGCTGATATGAGCCGTGAGGAAGCGCTCGAGCAGGCCAAACGAGAAGCCACTGAACGTGCGGTGAGTGCGGGTGCTAAGGCCGAAACCGTAGAAATCGTTGATGTCGAAGAAGTGCCTCTTGCCTACTTACCCGGTAATGCTACACGCATCATGGTGAAAGCCGTGGGAGATTTGGCAGGAGCTTAAGATGCGCATCTTGACTGAATCAAATATAGAAGATATCGCACTGGGTGCTGCTGTACTTGGTACAGGCGGTGGAGGAGACCCTTACATTGGCAAATTAATGGCGCGCCAGGCCATTCGTGATTATGGCCCTGTCGAGCTTTATACCCTTGATGAGTTAGCTGATGACGATCTAATTGTGCCTACTGCCATGATGGGTGCGCCCACCGTGATGGTAGAAAAAATGCCCAATGGCGATGACATTATCAATGCCTTTAAATCGGTGGGAAAATACATTGGTAAGCCCATTAAAGCCACGATGAGTATCGAAGCAGGAGGGCTAAACTCGGTCGTTCCGCTTTATGTTGCTGCTAGGTTGCGCTTACCTTTTGTTGACTGTGATGGCATGGGCCGCGCTTTTCCAGAGTTACAAATGGTAACGCACTCGATTTACGGTATTTCCTCAACGCCATTTGCCATGTCAGACGAACGGGGAAATACCGTTCTGATGGAAACCATAAGCAACAAATGGACCGAAACTTTTGCCCGTAGTGTGACCGTCAATATGGGGGCTATGTCAATGATTGCTCTTTACGCTGCAACCGTAAAAGACCTAAAAACCGCTGCGGTTCAAGGCACTATAAGTTTGGCTGAAGAAATTGGGAAAACGATACGCCGAGCACGTATTCAAGAGGCAGATCCCGTTAAGACCGTTCGTGAAGCGGTGGGTGGCTTTGAAATCTTTAAAGGCAAAATTTCTGATGTGGCCCGTCGCACGGAGGCAGGCTTTGCCAAAGGGGATGCCTTTATTGATGGTATTGATGAATACAGCGGTAAAAAGCTCAAAATCAGTTTTCAAAATGAACATTTGGCTGCCAGCATTGATGGCGAAGTCGTCGTTTCGGTGCCTGATCTTATTACTATTTTAGATATTGATACAGGTGAACCTATTACTACCGAGGCTATGCGCTACGGTTACCGCGTTGCGGTGATTGGCATTCCTTGTGATAAGCGCTGGCGCACAGAGAAAGGGCTCGAGCTGGTTGGCCCACGTTACTTTGGTTACGACATGGACTATGTGCCAGTCGAAGAGCGTTACGGCTAAACCATGCGACTACTTACCGAAGCGGCCATTGAAGACATTGCTTTAGGTGCAGCAGTTTTAGGTACGGGGGGCGGTGGTGACCCTTATATTGGCAAGGTTATGGCGATAGAAGCCGTGCGAAAGTACGGCCCCGTTGAACTCTACACGCTAGATGAAATGAATGAGGATGATCTGATTGTGCCAGCCGCAGGTATGGGTGCGCCTGTGGTTTTAATTGAGAAATTACCCGCTGGCGATGACATGATTCGCGCGTTTGAAGCGTTAGGTAAATATATGGGCAAAACCCCAAAGGCCACCATGAGTATCGAAGCAGGTGGCTTAAACAGCATCATGCCCATGTACGTTGCGGCGCGCCTTCGTTTACCCATGATAGACGCTGATGGCATGGGGCGCGCTTTTCCTGAAATTCAGATGACGCTTTTTACCGCGCATGGCATTACTGCAACACCTTTTGCGATGTCTGATGAGCGTGGAAATACCATCCTGATGGAAACCGTTAACAATAAATGGACCGAGACGTTTGCACGAACGCTGGTTGTTCATATGGGCGCTATGTCGATGATCGCCCTTTACTCGGCAACGGCTAAAGAGATTAAAAAAGCAGGTATTCCAGGAACGATAAGCCTGGCAGAGAAAATTGGTAAAAGCATCCGTCAGGCAAGACAAGAAGAAGCCAACCCTGTCGCAGCCCTTTGTAAAAGTGTCGGTGCGTTTTTACTCTTTAAAGGCAAACTTAGCGATGTCAACCGTCGTGTTGAAGGGGGCTGGAACCTCGGTGAGGCAAAGCTCGAGGGGTTTGATGAGTATGCTGGCGCAACGCATACGCTTCATTTTCAAAATGAAAACTTAGCTTTTAGTAAGTCGGGAGAGTTTTTGGTAACGGCTCCTGACTTGATTACCGTTTTGGATGTTGATACTGCTGAGCCTATAACAACTGAGCATTTGCGCTACGGTATGCGGGTTGCAGTTATTGGTTTGCCCTGTCACCCTGCCTGGCGTGAACCTAAAGCGCTCGAGCTGGTTCACCCCAGAGTTTTTGGCTACGACATTGATTATGTACCCGTTGAGGAGCGCTATGGCTAAACCCGTCTTGCAAGAGGTTACTTTAGCAGATACCCATGCGCTTGCCATTGGCGCGGGCATTTTGGGCACGGGTGGCGGGGGTAATACTTATATTGGCCGAGTCTGGCTCGAGCATGAACTTAAAAAACGGGGGGGTAGCATCAAGATTATTCCTGTAGATGCTGTCCCAGATGAGGCCCTAACCGTTGCCATTGGCGGGATGGGCGCACCGACCGTAGGTATCGAAAAATTTCCAAAAGGCGATGAATACCAAAATGCCGTTAAGGCACTAGAAACACATGCAGGACAAAAGATGTTTGCTCTGGTGATTGGTGAAATCGGCGGCTCTAATGCTTTGCGACCTCTTATTTGTGCTTTGCAAATGGGCTTGCCTGTCGTTGATGGTGACGGCATGGGTCGTGCTTTTCCTGAACTGCAAATGGACACTTTTGCCATTGCAGGTTTATCTCTTACCCCAATGGCACTTAGCGATGTTCACGGCAATGTCTCGATTTTGCATCAGGCGGATTCTATGTACCGAGTAGAGGCTTATGCGCGTAGCCTGACCATTGAAATGGGGGGCAGCGCTTCTTTAGCCATGCCTATCCTTAAAGGCAAGGAACTTAAAGAGACCATTATTAAAGATACGCTTACGCTCGCCAGAGATATGGGAGATGCGGTGCTTCAGGCGCGAAAAAGAGGGCTCGAGCCTTCCGATGATATCGCATCCCTAGGTAATGGGCGGGTACTCTTCAGAGGTAAAATTACCGATGTTGAACGACGTACCACGCAAGGTTTTGCCAGAGGTAAGCTCAAACTTGCCGCTTTTGGTGAGCCTAATGACCAAATGGAAATTGTTTTTCAAAATGAAAACCTGGTGGCCTGGCATAATGGTGAGGTGGTTTGCACCGTTCCTGATCTCATTTGCATTGTAAGTCTTGAAGACGGGGAACCGATTGGCACGGAAATGCTGCGTTACGGTTTAAGGGTTGCGGTCTTAGGCCTGCCTGCTCCGAAAGAATTAAAAACTTGGGCAGCGCTCGAGGTCGTCGGCCCTCAGGCTTTTGGCTATGCAGATGTGAATTTTAGAGCTATGGCTGGAGATCTTTTATAGAAAGTGTCGAGATGACTAAACTCTGCTTTAAATGACATTTTTCTACTCGAGGACTAGACTTATAGTTAATCCAAAGTTTTGTGATAAACATCGGATGGTTGAATCTGAATCCATTTTCACTTGTCATTCCGCCTTTAGCCCCAGCGCAGGCTGGGGGAGGCTGGAATCCATTGTCTAGGATTTGCCGAAAATTACAATTGCGGCTCTCAAATAATTTTAGAAAAACTATAATAAGAGTTTTCCTAGAAAAACGCTCGTTAAAATGAATGTGTTTTTTAAACCCTTCTAATAATAGTCTGTCGCTTTACCTAAAGCCTTGGGTTACTGAATATTGTTTTCAAGGGCTATTAAAGCTTGCTTTTTATCGCCTGTTTTTATAGCGTCCAGGATAGCTTTATGCTCGTAGTAACTTTCCATCAAGTCCCCCAAACGCTCATAGTGAATGAGCATTCTTAAAACAATTGGTTGCCAGAGGGTAAAAATATCTTTGTCGTCATGCGAGCGAATAATGGCACTATGAAAATTCAGATCATGCTCTACCAGGGCTGCGATGCTGCCATCTTTACAAGCCTGTTTAATATTTTTGAGATTGCTTTCCCATACTTTTATATCTTCCTTGGTTATATCATCAAATATGTTTTCAAGCACAAAGCATTCGATGGTCTTGCGTAAGTCAATTAATAAAGGGCGCAAAGATTCATGCGGGCGGCTTGCAACCCTGACCCCTTTATTGGTTTCAGGTACCACCAAACCTTGCTGGGCTAGTCGATTAAAAACCTCTCTTACGGGTCCTCGACTTACGCCAAAGCGCTCGGACACTTCCTGCTCTCTTAAAGGCTGACCGGGTTTTAGAGAACCTGAGAGAATGTCACGTTTTAAGTGGGTCTCGAGCTGCTCGGGAATAGATTTATAGATGGTTGGATTTGCCATTGCCCTAGTTTACTCCTCAGTTTTGGTAAGCGTTAGCTGCGCCTCAAAGTTGATGACTGACATAAATATCGGTTTAAGGCTGATTAGCTAGGCTTACTGATTAACGGGTTACACCTCTTGCAAAAGTCCAGTTAGATAGCGATTTTTACTGGCCTTACGCTTGCTCATTGAACATGATGCTTGAACAACTGGCGAAGCCAGATTGTATTGCATTGCTTGAACAACTAGCGAAGCCAGATTGTATCGCATTGTATCTGAATTCAGTTGATACTTTCGCAAGAAGTCTATTAACGAAGCATCAGGCACAGAGTTCTGAAACCACGTCTCCCCAGCGGTTATAAGTATTTTCAGCCTGTCTGGAAAGTCTTTCTCGGGTATCTAACCAGAGCTTTGCCCAGCTTTCACGGTCACGAATGACCTGCTCAGGGTTGGTACGACTTTGAGCAACAAAGCCAGGAAACATGTTGCGCCCGGTAGCTTGCCCTACTGGGTTGTAGCGAAGGTCAAAACTCCAGCGAAAGTGGTCACTGTTGTTTTCGAGAGAGCTGTGCTGGGTTCTCGAGTGCATAAAAAGCGCGCCGCCTTTTTTTATAGGTACAGGCAAAACCCGCTGCTCATCGATTAAGGCATCAGGAATAAAAATGGCATCGGCATTCATTCGGCCTGTACAGTGCAAAGTCAAATCTTCGCGGTGACTGCGAGGAATGATTGCCAGACAGCCATTTTCGGTAGTAGCGTCGTTGACGGCTAACCAGACGGTAATCACCTGGGTTTCATCGGCTTCGGGTAGTGCCACTGCCTGGTCTTGATGCCAGCTGGTTTTGCGCAAGAGGGAGCTTACCCTGTCCTCAGGTAAAAGTTTGGCAGGTGGTTTGATGCGCACATGCTGAATGGGGTTTGAATAAATTTCAGAGCCAATTAGCGATTCAATACAAGATAGAATTTGGGGATTGGTAAGGAGTTTGAAAACCTCTTCGCCCAAATGAATGGGAGAATCTTCTTTAATGCCTTTAAAGGGCAAGCTGATATCCATATGGCTAATGTAGTCACAGCCTGCTTTAAAAACCTCGACCAAACGGTTTTCAAATGTCAGTTCGGCGTAGTCTTGTTGAATAAGACCCTGCTCGAGCCATTCCTTGCAGAGTCTATCTAAAACCTCGTTGTATTCCCTTTTAAGGGCGTCCAAATCATGTTCGGAAAGTAAATTGTCAACGACCAGATAGCCTTCTAGCTTAAAGTGCTCGAGCTGTGCTTGGCTCAACATAGGTTTTCCTTTCGCAAATGAAGTAAAAAGCTAGTAAATATTTTTACTTAAGAAGGTTATTATATAGGTTACCTAAAGATTAGCTTAGTCCTTATAATATTGTCAACAATCTACACTTGACAAGACAAGTTGGTCTTAATTAGACTTTAAAGAATTAGATAGGTCTTTATTACCTAAAAAGGTCGTTTGGTAGCCTTAAATGATTTTAACTGAATATAGGGCTGGGCAAGTTTCGAGCCTCTCAAGTTAAACCAGGACAGCCAAAGAAGGGTTCAGTAAATGGCTATAATCCGCAGTTTTGAAAGCAAGTATTACCGTGTGCCTTTACCCGTTATACTAACCGATTCCATGCATGGCGACATGCCTGACTTTGAACTCAATACTGTTCGCATTAAAGATAGTGATGGCATTGAGGGTGTTGGTTATACCTTTACCGCTGGACATAATGGTGCGGGTATCGCTGCCATACTCGAGCATGAACTGAGTAAACTCGTCTGCGGACAAGAAGCAGAGCTGATAGAAACTCTCTGGAAAAAAATGTGGTGGACAACGCACTACGGGGGTCGGGGTGGTCCTACAGTACTGGCAATCTCTGCGGTTGACATTGCCCTCTGGGACTTAAAAGCTAAACGTGCCAATTTACCCCTCTGGAAGCTTTTGGGCGGTTTTGATGCTAAGGTTCCCTGCTACGCTGGTGGCATTGATTTACTTTTACCTTTAGATAAACTCTTAAAACAAACCGATGATAATTTAGCCAAGGGCTTTCGCGCCATCAAGATGAAAGTAGGTCGTGACAGACTTTCTGAAGATGTTGCCAGAGTTAAAGCGATGCGTAAACATCTTGGCGATGAGGTTCCTTTAATGGTAGATGCCAA
>JAHEBB010000817.1 GCA_024642575.1 Trueperaceae bacterium
GAGTTTAAGTGGCTCAGCAGCAAGTCAAGTGGCCAATCAGGCTGATCTGGTTTTAGCAATTGGGACAAGACTGGCTGACTTTACGACAGCTTCAAAAACCGCTTTTCCCCAGGAAGCAAAGGTTATTGGCATAAATGTTACAGCCATGGACGCTTATAAGCTTTTTGCTTTGCCTGTGGTGGCAGATGCTAAAAGAGCTATCGCTGCCTTAGATGAAGCGCTCGAGCGCTCAGCTTACAAAGGAACCAGTAGCAGTTATCAGAAACAGCTTGCCAAGTGGAAGTCCGAATGGGACGCAATCGTTGATGAAATTAAAACCATTAAAGAACCCGAAAACCTCTCCCAAGGCGAAGTTCTTGGTTTAACCAATGATATTTTTGGCGGAGACGCGGTTGTCATCAATGCAGCAGGCAGCATCCCGGGAGAAATTCCTAAGGTTTGGCGCTTGACTGCGCCTGATGCTTATCATCTGGAATACGGGTATTCTTGCATGGGTTATGAAATCCCCGCAGGTATCGGTATTCGTCTGGCAGACCCAAAACGCGATGTCGTGGTGTTTATTGGTGATGGTAGCTACCTGATGATGAACAGTGAAATTGTCACGGCGGTTATTGAGAAGTTAAACCTCACGATTATTGTGGTGGATAATCACGGCTATCAAAGTATTCATGGGTTGCAACAATCAACAGGTACACCCCACTTTGCCTTAGAGCTTCGTTACCGCAATAAGCAAGGTCTTTTAGATGGGGATTATCTGAAAATTGACTACGCTAAACATGCCGAAGCTATGGGGGCGCATGCTGTTTATACCAGAACCGAAGCTGATTACCGCAAGGCGCTTGAAGCTGCGAAAAAGGCCAAAGGTGTCAATGTGATTGTGGTTGAGGTAGACCCAACCAAGCGGATAGGCAGTTACTCCTTTGGGGGTTGGTGGGACTGTCCGCCGGCTGAAGTCAGCAAGCAAAAATCAGTAAAAGCAGCACGCAAACAGTATGAAGAAGACCGCAAAAAGCAAGTCAAGTACAAATAAGGAATGATGATGAAAAAGTTTGTTGTAGGCAATGCCCCTTGCTCTTGGGGAACTATAGAAAATACGGGTGGCGAGCGGCTCAATTATGCCCAAATGTTAGATGAACTCGCCGATGCTGGTTTTAAGGCAACAGAACTGGGTGACTGGGGTTTTATGCCAACTGACCCAGAAAAACTCCGTGAAGAGATTGAAGGGCGTGGGCTCGAGCTTACAGGTTCTTGGGTCACCGTACGTCTTTATGATGAGGCTTACCACGCTGCAGGCATAGAGCGCGCTGTCAAAGTCGCCAAACTTTTACGAGAAGTCGGTGGCCCTGATTGCACCATCAATATTGGCGATGATCACTCAACGGTGCATGAGCGCTATTATAATTCAGGGCGCATTAAGCCCGAACACGCACTTGATGATGCGGGTTGGAAAACCTATATCAAAGGGGTTAACCGCGTAGCCGAAGCGGTCAAAGGCGAAACAGGGCTTCGCTCAGCGCTGCACCATCACGGTGCAACCTATGTTGAAACACCCGAGGAAACCGAAAAATTTTTAAGTTTAACTGACCCTGACTTGGTGGGTCTGGTTTACGACACAGGGCACTATATGCTTGGTGGTGGAGATGCTGTTGACGGCGTGCGCCGCTTTAAAGACCGCATCTGGCTAATTCATTTTAAAGACTTTAACCCTTCGGTTGTCGAAGAAGCCAAACAGAAAAACTGGAACTATACCGATATGATTGGCGCAGGTGTCTTTAGCGAGCTGGGTACGGGCGTGGTTGACTTTGCTGCTGTTTTAAAAGCCATGAATGAGATTAACTATGAGGGGCCGATTATCGTTGAGCAAGATGTTTTGCCAGGTATGGGCTCGCCCGCTGAAAATGCGAAAAGAAACCGCAAGTATCTGGCATCGATAGGACTATAATTTAGGGTGGTGGTATCACCTGGACGGCTGGTCAAATTTTATTTTTGCCCAAGTGTGGGTTTATAAAGGTAAATCTTTAGACTTAGCATTTGCACTAACCGTCTTATGTGAATCACTACC
>JAHEBB010000273.1 GCA_024642575.1 Trueperaceae bacterium
CTTATCCTTAAAGAAACCCAGCCATGACGCATTTTCTTGAGGCCTTTCTTTTAGGCAATGGCGCTATTTTGAGTAATGTTTGCCTCTTACCCCTTTACCCTGGCCTTATTGCATTTTTGGTGGGCAATGCTGAAAACAAAAGGGCAAGACGCTTAGCAGCGCTCTTAGGTCTGCTGGTTTTGGCAGGCATCTTGAGCATGATGATGGTTATTGGGTTTGTATTGTTTTTGCTACAAAAATCGTTTGCTTCGCTGCTGAGCTGGTTTTTACCGCTGAGTTATGGCGTAATCATTATTCTGGGTGTCTTTTTGCTCCTTGGCTTTAATCCGTTTATGCGTTTGTCAAGTTTGCAAACCCCTGTGATTCGTAATCCATCCCTGGCAGCTTATGTCTATGGTTTATTACTTGGCCCCATGACCTTGCCTTGTACAGGGCCGATTATCGTAGGTGCGTTTATTTTAGGTGCAGGTAGTGCTTTTGATTTGCTTGACAAGCTAAGTTATTTCCTGGTTTTTGGTCTTGGTTTTGGCTGGCCTCTTGTCTTATTACCGATCATTGCCTTACCCTGGCAACGCCGTGTTACTAGCTGGCTTAGCCACCATCATAAGCTGATAAGCAGTATTTCAGGTCTCGCTTTGGTTGCTATAGGTCTCTACGGTTTCTGGACGGAGCGGGGTCAAATCTTTTGAGCCTTTAGCTTTTACGGGCTTAACTTAGTGCCTGTTCCATGTACCTATAGAATTGTTTGCGCCACCAGTACCAGTGATGCTCAACGTCATGACCCCAGAGGTGTTTTTCATGACTTATCCCTTTAATGCTTAAAAGTTCAGATAGGCGCTGGGTTTCTTCTAGGCATTTATCTTCAAACGCTCCTTGACCACAAACCAAAATGATATGAGCAAAGTGTTTGGTATGCTCGAGCGCTTCCCCATGTAGATTGGGGAGATAAGCCATAGGATTATTAAAATAAACTTCCTCTGAGGCGCTAGAACCCGTAATCTTATCTAAATCATAGCGTCCACTCATACAAAGCGCGTAAGGGAAATGCTCTGGGAACTTTAGACCAAAATTAGCAGCGTGATAAGCCCCCATGCTGCAACCTACTAAGCCCACATTAGGGCTATCTATCTGGCAATCACTAGCAATAAAAGGCAATAAATCCTTAAGAATATAGTCCTGATAAGCCTGATGCCTGATGGCTCTCCAGTGCGGATCAATGTCTGACTTTAGCCAGGATTCGTTATCTAGACTATCAGGACAATAAAGTTTGACCTTGCCTGCCTCGAGCAAGTGCCCAATCACAGCAATCATGCCATTATCCTCAAAATCATGAAAGCGACCGCCACCACTAGGAAAAGCAATAATCGGTCTGCCATAGTGCCCAAAGACCAAAACTTCCATATCACGCCCAACAGCAGGGCTATAGCTTTTCAGGTAGCGTCTTGTCATAGCTTAGTCTATAGGATTTTTCGCGAGTATCTTATGTTTACGCAGATACTCTAGGCGAAAAGGGCAAGTGTTTAGCAAAAGTATTAGGTCACTAAGGTAAGAAATAAATACCTCCCTATTCTTTGACTAAGGCTGTCGTAGCAAGCTGCGCCTTTTGCTAAAAAACTTTTGTATAAACTAAGGAAAGTACGCTTTTAGCGTTTATTCCAGCAAAGAAAGGCGAGAGCATGCCTTCACTTAAAGAATTTTTGCAACGAACAGATCAAGATGAAGAGAGTTTTATACGGCTTATTCAGCAAGCAGTTTCAAGGGCGATTCAACAAGGTGACTGCGAAGAATTTGATGATTTAGATGGTGACATCTGGGTAAAACAAGTTGTTGTTCAGCCTGAAAGCATTGACTTTGAAGAGGATGAAGAATTTTATACCCCTTTTATGCTGTCTTATACCTATGAGCCGTTTGACGAGCATTATTTGCCCATAGATAGTAGAGCCGTAGGAGAAGTAGGTGCGGTTTATACCGATGGCGAGCTCGAGCTTTTATATGTCAGCGTAGAGCATAACCTCAGCAATGAAGAATACGGTGCAACAGACGATGAGGATGATTTGGCAGATGAATTTGACTATGAGGATGAAGAAGAGGAGCTTTAGGTCTTTTAGTAGTCCCTAACCCTTGCTTTATTTTAAGCTTAGGCTCGAGCCACTAAAATCCTTTGGTTCTTAGTTAGTAGTATTATCTACAGTCTATGCAAACTCCAGAGACAGGGAAAATTATCCTTCTAAATGGGCCTTCGAGCGCGGGTAAATCAACGCTTTGCCGAGCGCTACAAGCAAAGTTAGACGAACCCTTTTTGCAGTTTTCGCTTGATTTCTTTATGTTTAAGACTGAGGTTTTACCTCAGAGGCGTGAGTCAGATGGCCCCTTTGCCTGGGCAAGCATACGCCCCAAACTGTTTGAAGGCTTTTATCAGTGCTTAGTTGCTATGTCTGGTGCAGGTAATAATTTGGTGGTTGAGTACATCATAGAAACGCAGACGCAGTTTGATCGACTGCTCGAGCTTCTTGAACCCTTTGATGTCTTTTTCGTAGGTTTGCATTGTCCGCTTGAGGAGCTCGAGCGCCGTGAATTGCAGCGAGGTGACCGCGCTATTGGGGATGCTCGGCGTGATTTTGAAATCGTCCACAGTTTTAGCTCTTATGATGTTGAGATTGATTCAAGTGATGTTCTTGGGCAAAACGTAGAACGGATTATTGCTGCCTGGCAAGGGCGGCAAAGCCCGAGTGTTTTTGCGAGGCAAGCTGCACTAAAATTAGCTAAAGCTTAAACTGGCATTAGGAATTGAAAAACCTTATCGAGCCTATCTGCCCAGGCATGCTCATTGTGCAAAGCGTTTTTAGCAAGATAATAAACAAAGTCTTTGCCCTCCTGATAGCCTGCTTCTAAAAGCGTGGCTCGAGCCTTGAGGGTGCAAAATTTATTATCGTCATCGCTGCCTTCAACGGTGCTCGTACCCTCACCACTATCGAGCCATAACCTTATATCGCGTTTTGGGTAGTGGCGGATACGCTCCAAAATATTTAGCTTGCCGTCTTCGCGCTGGGTTGTCCAGTAAGAAGGAGATAGAGCGGCGTGGTGCTGGGCGAAGTCAGGGTATTCCCAGGCAATATAGGTACTAAACAGGCCGCCCATCGACGAACCGCAAGTGGCTGTGTGTTCTCGACCTTCTAAAACGCGGTAGTGCTTTTTAACATACCTTGCGACTTCCTTATAATAGTTAAGGGTTTTGTCGGCTTGCCCTTCAATTACAAAAGGATGTTTGCGAGGTTTGCCGCGTTTGGTTAAAGGGGCGTAGCGCATTTTGTTATAAGGAGGTTGGTACTCTTTAAGGCGGTTTTCTTGACCATTACTGATACCTACAATAAGGCAAGGTCTCATTTTACCTTCTGTAATCAGGCTGTCTGCTATCTCATCAGCCCGCCAGGAGCCTGCAAAACTATCTCTAACAAAGCTTTCAAAGACATTTTGCCCGTCATGCATATAAATGACAGGATAAGCGCTGTTTAAACTTTCGGCGTAACCAGGAGGTGTATAGATATAAAGGGCGCGACTGGGCAAGCTTCCTTTAAAATGGGGTACTTTTAAAACCTGTGAAGAGGATTCTTCGTTAAGAACGACTGCTTGAATGTTTGCCTGCGCCATAAGAGGTGTAGTCTACACCAAAAATAAAACCTGAACTATTAAGAAGCTAGCTTTAGGCTAAAGCCGCAAGATCTTATGTTTTCTCACAGCAAATTCAGTATGCTATTTTGATTTAATGCAGAGGCTAATAGCCTCGTAAAGAATAGACAAAGTTAGGATGATGGTAATGAAAAAACTTGGTTTGCTTAGTATAAGCTTCCTTCTTATTGGGGTTTTGAGTTCTTGCGATTTGCTTATAAATCGCGCAGCTAAGCAGTATGACCTGGTGCTAAGCCCTAAAGAGCTTTCGGTTGCCCAGGGTGCGTCTAAGGAGTTTACGCTCGAGGTAAAACCCTTAACGGGTTCGTTGACTGTGGCAACCACTGAGGTAGAATTGACAACAAGCTTACCTACAGGTATCACGCTCGAGCCAACTACTTTAACCATTGCTACTGGGGAAAAGGCCAGAACGATAACTGTTACGGTGGCAAAAACAGCTGCATTGGTTCAAGATTTAGAGGTCGAATTTAAGGCTGTAAGAGATGGGTTAGCTGCTTATAGTACGCTAAACTTAAGTGTCACAGAAAGTTCGCAATAAAAAGGTAGAATAGGGCGAAAAAAATTTGAGGGAGGCACTATGGCCATTTTAGATATGCTTAGCAAACAACTAAGCCCAGAAGTCGTTCAAGGTATCGGTCAACAAGTTGGTTTGAATCAGGATGAAACGAGTCAGGCCCTTTCAGCTCTTTTACCCATGATGGTAGGAGGCTTAGCTAAAAATGCCCAGAGCAGTCCGCAAAGCGCTATGGCACTGAGCACTGCGCTCGAGCGTGATCATGATGGTGGCGTTTTAGATCACGTAAGTAACCTTTTGGGTGGGGGTTCATCTGGTGGGGCGCTAGGTAATCTGTTAAAAACAGGGGGCTCAGCCGCTGCTATGAATATGGTTACAGGCATGTTAGGTAACCGGGGCGGCAATGCCAGCTCGATGCTAGGCGGCTTACTTGGTGGCAATAATGGCGGTGGCGGCTTACTTGGCGCAGTCTTAGGCAGTGCACCTACAAGCCAACGAGGCATTAACGCCGGAGGTATTTTGGGTCATATTTTAGGGGTTCAACAAAACCCTGTACAAGATGCTATTGCTAAAGCTCTTGGTCTTGATCCAAGCAAAGTTGGTATGCTGATGACCTTTGTCGCGCCTCTGATTATGGGTGCGCTAGGTAAAGCCAAACGCCAACAGAACCTGAGCGCCAATGGTCTAACTGATCTTTTAAACCGTGAGCGTCAGACCATTGAGCAGCACGTACCTGAAGCTGCTTCAGGGGGGGGCTTATTAGGGCTTTTAGGGGGCGGAACCAATAATCAAGCGCTGATGAATGCAGGTCTTGCTCTTGGCAAGTCAATGCTATTAAACAAAATGCGCTAAGCAGTTAAAGACTTATTTTCAGGTTCATGACTTAGTGGTCATGAACCTGTTTTTTTGAAGCAGGCGTCCCATTCCTTAGAGCAGTGCGTACCTTAGAGCAGTACGAACAAAAATCAGCAGGAGTTAGGGTGAAATCATCCTTAATTCAGTTTAGTATGACCTGACAAGGTTGAAGTAAGGCTTGTTTGCTTTAGGTGTTCCAGAACTTCCTGAGCAATTCTTTGGTAGTCATTTTGGGCACTACCTGCCGTGTAACCCATATCAAAAATACTCATATGGTTGGCAACCGCGTGAATATATGCTTGGTAATGGCGAGCAATGGTTGAAAAAAGGGGGATGCGCTGTTCGAGCAAAAGGTTCTTTATTTCTTCGTTATAGCTAGAAGTTGGAATGGCTTGAGTTAGTAGCACCTTAAAAGGAATTTGATTAGGTATAAGGCAAGTATCAATAAACCCTAGCGTAGGTTCTAGATCAAGCTTACTGGCTTTGCAGGGTACAAGCACAAGCTGGCTAATCTCTGCAATTATTTCGGCATGCCGAGGCTTCATATTGGCAGGTGTATCAATCAAAATAAAATCAAAAGCCAGTGCCCTAGGATTGCTAGGTAAGGCTTTCAGTTGGCTAAGGTGTGCAGCGTGGTAAATCTTTAGGGGGCTTTGCTCGCCCAGCCAGGTTTTAATACTTGCTTGGGGGTCTGTGTCAATGATAGCTACCGAATAGGTTCTACTTAAATAAGAAGCCAAATTAATCGTCGTTGTGGTTTTTGCAACACCACCTTTTGGGTTCATAATGGAAAGAATCGTTGTCATACTGACTCCAAAAAAGCTCACCTATTTATTTACGGATCTAGCGCTCAAAGACAAGGTTTGTCAGTTATAAGTAAAGCCTGAAAAATTCAGTCTGGCAAGGAAATTCATAACACTTAGGTTTTTGCGTCTCGTTGAGTTTGACCCGAAAGGCTGTCAAGAAGGCTCGAGCCTTTCGCTGGTTAAGCTTTGGAAGCTAAGCAAATCCATTAAAACTGTTAGCTATATTAAAGTCAAAGACTGATTTTCTGCTATACTAAAACGCTATTGGGTACGTTTTTGTCTCAATTTCTAGGTACTCTCAAACAAGGTCTTAATGACGAATATATTATTAAACGTTTCGAGTGTGGTACTTTAGAATTAGCCTTACCATCTTTAACTAATTTTTGGGGGACCGTCAAAAGCTGTTAGGAGGCTTTATGGCAAGTGTAGAAGAAGTAGTGACAACTGAAAACGAACAAGTTTGGCTCGAGTCTGAGCATATTGCTGACTTGATTGAGTTAGGCCAGGCAGAGGGCAGTCTGGATACCGCAGAAATCACGGATGCCTTTAACAAGGCGCTGCTAGAACAAGGTCTAGATAGTGATGAGGCCAATTTTGAAGATTTGATGGAGCTACTGCAATCTAAAGGAATTACGATTGCTGATTTGGCCGAAGACGAAGTCATTGAAGATGATGAGGATGTCGAAGACATTGAAGACATTGACGAAATTGATGAAATCGATGATGAAGATGATTTAGAGGGCTTTGGCGATGACATGGATGATCTCGAGATTGATCTCGAGGCAGGCATTGACGATGAAATTGCTGGCATGTCAACCGACGCTATGGAGGACCTTGATCGTGAGGAGCTCGAGGCCAGAGCTGAGGCGATGGCGGATTCGAGAGTTCGTACCAATGACCCTGTTAGGCAGTATTTGCAAGAAATTGGCAAGGTTGATCTTTTAAAATTAGAAGAAGAAATCAGTCTGGCCCGCCGCATTGAAGATGGTGAAGAAGCCAGAGTTCGCCTTGATGAAGAATCTGAAAACTTAAGCGAGCGCGAAAAGCGTAGCCTGCAACGTGTTGTTGAAGATGGCGATATGGCCAGACAGCACTTGATTGAAGCCAACTTGCGCTTGGTTGTTTCTATTGCCAAAAAATATAACGGTCGCGGTATGAGCTTTCTTGACTTGATTCAAGAGGGTAATCAAGGGCTTATTCGTGCGGTTGAGAAGTTTGAGTACCGTAGACGCTACAAGTTTTCAACCTATGCTACCTGGTGGATTCGTCAGGCAATTAACCGTGCTATTGCCGATCAAAGCCGAACGATTCGTATTCCAGTGCACATGGTTGAAACGATTAATAAGCTCACTCGCGCCGCGCGTAGGCTGCAGCAAGAACTTTCCCGTGAACCTTCATTTGAGGAAATCGCCGACGCGATGGGGCCAGATTGGAATGCCGAAAAAGTTGAAGAGGCATTCAAGTTAACCCGTGAACCCTTTAGCTTAGAGACCCCTATTGGTGATGAGGAAGATAGCTTTTATGGTGACTTCATCCCCGATGAAAA
>JAHEBB010000274.1 GCA_024642575.1 Trueperaceae bacterium
GCCAGTAAAATCTCACGGTATTTTTCTAAATCGGTGGTTTGCTCGAGCGTTTTTAGAGCATCTTGAACTTTGCTCACTTTGGGGCTTAGCTCGAGCTTTTCGTAAAGCTCACCCAGTTTTTTAAACAGTGCCTGTGCCTTAAGACCATTTTTATCTTTAAGCGCTTCACTAAGTCTAAACTTTAGTGTACGCTCATATTCTTCTTGAAAATAAGACAGCCTGTCCTGATTGCCACTTTGCTCTAACAGATCTAGGGCCACTTCAAAAGCGTCTGGGTCACGGTCAAGTTCTGCTAAGTTGGCTGAAGCCATACCTTGAATGAAATATTCACCAGCATTTACGGCTACCGCAATGCAGTCTTGAAACTCGAGCCTGGCCTCTTCTAGCCTTTGCTGGTTCAAATAGGAATTACCAAGACTTAAGTGAATCCTTGCCTGAACACCCAACGCTTTGGCTTTTTTAGCAAAAGGAAGGGCTTGCTGTTTGTAGTCATTGGCGCGCGAAAAATCGCCCTTACGTTCATTCAAAATGCCCAGGTTAAGGAGGATAAGCGCTTTTAAAGAAGTATTTTCACCCGTTTTTTCAAGCGCATTTAAGGTACTTAAGTAGGCCTGCTCGGCATCAGCAAATAAGTCTGCCACCAGGGCAGGTTCTTTATCTAAATCAAGGGCCTCTTCAGCCATTCGTCCTAGGGCAATCGCGTAATTATTTAAACTACCTACCCAGCGCTGCTTTTCACTAGCAGCCTGATAAAAGCTAGCCGATTTTTTAAACTGAGACGCTGCATCAAGAAAAGCTTCTTTGGCAAAAGCCAAATAGCCCAGCGTATTGCTGGCGGTTGCCCTTGCCCAAAGCCAGTCAAGCCCACTTTTAAGCGCTCTTTGGGCCATCAGCCTGGCTTTATCTGTTTTGCCTGTACGCCAAAACAGCACGGACAAAAGCGCTTCAATATTTGGCGTATAAGCTTCTTCTGTTAAAGGGTTTAATAGACTTAAGGCCGTTTTAAACTCTCCCTGGCGCTCGAGCGCGTAGGCCTCAGTAAAGCGAGTTGGGGCATCTGGTTCAGCCTCGAGCATTTCTTCGACTTGTCTGGCTTCAGCCAGCAAATCAGCAGCCTCAGCGTACTTGAGCGCGTCCATATGTTTTTGCGCTTTAAGCAGGTAAGCAGCTCTAGCCCTTGGCAAATCTCCTACGCCACCAAAACCTTGCGTTAGCTCATAAACACGTTTGTAAAGGCTAAACGCATGCTCACTACTACTCGCTCGAGCCAGAGAAAGCAGCAAAGGATGATGGTCTTTGGGGTGTTCAGCTAGCCAGTAGTTCGCCTGATCTTTACTTAGTACCCTAGTCTCTGCGTCAAGAAGTCCTTTTTGTATCAGCTCCTCATTGGCATTTGAGAGTTCAGATAGGCTAAGTTTTAAAGCGTTGCGTACCACCGTAAGGTTAGGTTTGTCTTGAAGCGATAAGCCTAAAAATACATCGCGCGCTGTTTTGCTCAGGTCTTTGAGGAAAGCGGATTCCCGTTGCACAATCAGCGGTGCTAAACCAGCCTCTTGCCGCAGGGTACTGGCAAGGTCTTGTATTTGTTGCGTTGGAGCAATTCCGAGTTCATCATCAAGCTGCTGACAAAACCGCTCATAAGCCTCGAGCGCATCGGTACGTCTATCCAGCTTTTGCTTGACTAACATAAAGCCCAAAAGAGCATCTTCATGAAGGGCATCCTGTTCAAGAATCTGCTGATAAAGTGCGGTTGCTTCAACAAACTGGGTCTTAGCTTCATAGGCTTTTGCTAAATGAAAGTTGGCTTGCTGCCATTCTTTAGCCAGCGAGCGCCGCTCTTGACTTAGCCAGACATCAAACTCAGGCGCATCTTTTATGCTCAAGTCTTTTAGCAATTCACCGCTATAAAGATCTAAAGCGGTTTGATACTCCTCAGCTGCTATAGCTCTACGAAACGCTCTTACATCCGAGTCAATGAGCCAGCGAATGCGCTGCTTTTCTAGCTCGAGCTCTGCCCAATCAAAGGCTTTTGCCCGAAAAATAACACTGCGCATATTGTTAAGCGCCAGCTTTTCTTCGACATCTGGAAAATACAAAAACCCCAACTCACTCCGCCCAACCCAATCAGCTTTTATAGCCAAGAGGTAAAGCAGCGACATGGGTTTATTAAGTTTCAGAACTTCGGTTTCACCCTCAATGTGCAACCTTGGTGAACCAAAAAGCGATAACGAAACAGACATCTACAAAGCATTATAGACGGTTTGTCTTTTTAAGACGTTGCAGATGCGTAAATAAGGAAAAGCAAGGCTTGTATTTAAGCCTTGCTAAAAACTAGGTAATGAGACTTTTCTAATGGGTTTTAAGTGGCTCGAGCCTTAGTCTTAACGAGGACTACCTGTAAAACCGCCTGAACCTTGAATGTTTATAGTGATGCTTGCAACCGTCTTAGCACCATCATCATCAATTGCCGTGACTTCTAAGGTTTTAAAACCCGCGGTGGTATAGGTTTGATTAAAAAGTGGCACAGTAAAGGGAGGCGTGTAGGTAGCCAAAAGTCTGCTATTGTCCCTAAACTCGAGCGTGCAGCAGTCTTCGCCTAAGCCATCATGACTGTCATCATCAAAAGAAGCGTAAAAAGTGATTTCTTCGCCGACTTCAAAAGGGCCAACTTCGGGTCGCCAAACACTAAGTTCATTAAGAACAGGTGGTTGATTAACGGCACCTGAATCAACCGTAAACGTAGATATGCGCTTTGGCGGAATGCCCGACAAATTAAACTGCCCTGGTTTAAGTCTGGCTTCAACTGTGTGTTGCCCTAATTGCCTAGGCGTAAATTGGGTTGTAAAGCTATGTATTCTACCACTGGTTGTTTCAAAGCTCACACCATCTACAAACCAGTTGATGTCACAACAGTCTGGGTCTGTTGGGTGTTCTATGGTGGCTCTAAACGTTACGTCTTCATTTTGTTGTATGTTGGCACCAGGATTACGGTCAAAAAAGACGAAGGTTGGCGGGGTATCAAAAAAACTATTGGGTTTAGCGGTAAATTCAAACTGCTCTAACTTACTAAGCCCCTTAGCATCTACGGCTTTTTGGGTAAGGGTGTAAATCGCTTCTTTTGTTGGCGTGTAGTTAAAACTCTGGTTTCTACCTGTGGTCGTACTTGAAGTAACAAAACCATCAACTGAGCTATTTAGCGACCACAAAATATCGCAGCAATCGCTGCCTTCTTGCTCATCATAAACCGAGGCTCTAAAGGTAATGGGGCTATTAGGCGGAATTTTTACTAGACCATCTGCTTCGTAAAAGGCACCTTCATAAACAAAGTCAACGATGTCGGGTGCGGTATTCTCGGCACTGGCAATTGACCAGCTGCGTTCAAAAATCTCAAATTCTACGTTGTCACTGGCAAACAAGATGTCATACTCGAGCCCTGCAAATGAATTTATGCCGCCCCGTAAATCCCAGAGTGGATCGCCAGGAAATTGCGCTTCAAACTCTATAAAAGGGCCAAAATCTGCGTAAGCGCTCAAAGTTCCTAAAACAGTAATGCTTCCTCTTACAGCGGCGCGAGCGCTGGCTTCAAAACTACCTGAGTAATCAACGTCAAAACCAAGCTCTTTTTCTAAGCTTTTAACCGCTTTAAACCCTTCACCATAAGGTTTTTCAACACCGACCTCTAAAGTTAAAGATTGCGTAGCAGTTACATTTATATCGACTTCACCCGTTGCAGTAATCGTAGCGTCAAAACTGATACTTGGGGTTACGGTAATAGGAATGCCTGCATAAATTACAAAGGTACCTAAGGGAATAGGCGGGCCAAGTGGGATGGTTTTGTTATAGCCAAGGTCATACTCACCAATTAAAGCCAGCTCGGCTTCTTCAGTAACCACAAATTTACCCACCACCTTAAGTTCAGCGCAAAAGGCTTTGCGGCAGCTAAACTCAAAAACAGGCTGCACGCCAAGATCAACATAACCCTCGAGCTTTAGACCACTTACAAGCGTTTTATTGATGGTTACACGGGGCAATAAGTCTAGCGCTTGACTTGATAAGGCTTGAGCGCTTAAACCCTGACTGGCTAAGGCTTTATTTCTTAGGGTTTCAATATCATTAAAGGCACTAAAATCAACACCGTCATAGCCTGTAATATCAGCGGTTAAATCTTCGGCGGTGAGGGGTCTAGAAAAGCTAAAGCCACCTTCTTGAATGACTTGCTCGAGCTTGGCAGCACGCGTAGCAATCCTTACGCCTTGAGCGCTTGTTTCAACCTTTGTCACTTCACGCAGTAAACCATTAGGAATGCGAGCAAAAGGGCGACTCACTAGCAAGTCACCTGCTTTAAGCGCTTCAAAGCCTTCAGGTAATTCTCTTAAAGAAATAACGCCCTTAGCTATACTCTCAATTTCAGACATAAAAAAGGGGGTCAGGGTAAAGACATTGTCAGCTGTTTTGGCTTCAAAGCGCTCTTGCTTAATGCGTTCAGATAAAAGCTCAGGTACACCAATGGTGAAAACTGGCATCGTGTAAGCGTCTTCGCCGCGCATCACTTCAATCACGCCGTAGCTGCTTAAAACTTTGCCCAAGTGTGTATCTACGACTTGAGATTCAAAGTTCATCATTACATCAGCACTGACTTGTTGACCATCAGTGCAGGGCAAGCGCTCATTTAAGAGGGCAAGCGTGGCATTGACCACACGCACCGTGTCTAATCTGTTCTTAAAGAGAGATGCACCCACCAAATGCTCATTGGTGCAAAAGCCCTTGAGCGCTGCTTTGCCGTCCATGTTGTAAACCGCGCCTACTTCTGGGCCTGCTAGCGTTACCCCTTCTTTGACGGCTAAAAAAGCAAAGCCTGAAAATTTGGTCACACTTGGGTCAAATTGGGCGCTCTCGAGTTTGGGGCTTGATTTGTCTAGCACGGCTGCGTAGCCTACTAAGATACTTTCCCCATTAACTTGACTTTTTTTACCTCGAAGGCGCATTTCGCCTGTAAAACCAGCCGCCAAAGCATTTTCTGACGAACCTACTAGAATAGCCTTAAACGGTTTTCCCTTTGGGGTACTTGCGTCAATTTCTAAGATGACAGGTTCAACTTTGCCGACAGCTGCAGTGCTTAGATTTTTTGCAAGCGAGGTGCTTTTTACCGTAATGGTTATGGTGCTGTCTAAGTTGCCATTAGCATCAACAGCATTAATAAGGTCTTTTAAACCATCACTACTTGGGGTTGACGTGCTCGAGCCACCACAAGCTGCTAGTAATAGCAAGCTAATGCTTAACGAAATTAAAATGAAATATTTTTTCATGAAGCCTCCTAGAATCTAAATGTTTGGCTCGAGCCTAGCTTTCGCCTTCTTCAACTTTCCAGCCAATAAGAATGCCAATAATGCCTTTTATCACTTCGTTGTTGCATAAAGCACCCTCACCTTTTAAGACAGTGCCAAACTTCGTTGTTTCTGCTGTACCTTTAAAACTTAACTGACCTGTTGGCTGAGCGCAAGTCGTCACTTCTGCACCAACAACCTTGCCGCTATAGCCAAGAAATGCCGCACCCCTTTTGAGTTTGCCAATTGCTAGTTTGGTTGATGATTTATCCAGCTCTTGCAGTTGCAAGTTTGAAGTCACTTTTATTTCTTCAAACTCACGCATATTGATTAAGTCCCCCAAATTAAAAGATTCTCCTTCGGGCAAGGTGCTAAACTTTGTACCTGCCTTGGTTAGTAAAAAAGAACCAATGAAGCCATCAATTTGAGCGGTCAGGTTATCAGAAAAAACCCCTAACATAGCTTTTTGCCCCTGAATACTGGTAATGCTTCCACGAAAACGAAGCTCTTCAAAATTAAGAGAAAAATTGGCATTATTGGGTTCAAAAACCGCAAATCCACTTAACTCTCTTCCTTTGGGCGTGGTCGCAGTAAAGTACGTCCATTCAATTTCTGTAAATTGGCTCTTTAGTTGCTGGTTTTGTAAAAACGTTACGTTCATGACTACGTCGATATCACCATTGACATCGGCCACCTCTTCGAGTTCTGCCACAGCGTCACCTGCGACGCTCTGAGTAGAACCGCAGGCGCTAAAAACCAGGCTCATCAAAAGCAAAGCAAGAACCGAAATAGCTTTAGATAAAGGGCTTATATTTTTCATTTTGAACCTCCTGTTAGGTTTTGACCTCTCTATACTCAATAGTTTAGAAAGGTGGTCTTAACACGGTCTTAACAGCCGTCACATCCAACAATGGCCTATCCTAAGCTGAATTAAAGATGATGCAATGAAATGAAATCATCCTTAGTTCCGTTCTTGGACCTTATGATCTGAAAAATTGCATGACTGTTACGTTCGTTTTTCAGTTTAGTATTAAGTAGAACATATTGACATTTATCAATATGTTCTATAAACTCTTTCTATGCTCGAGCAGTTTGAGAGACCCTCTTTTTCTACAAAATTTCCGCTAGATGATCTGGCCTGGCGTTTTAAAGCCTTAGCTGACCCTGCTCGCTTAAAGATTTTGCTCTACCTCGCCAACTATGATGCAGGTCAGTGCTGCCCTACAGGTGAGGGTATTTGCGCGTGTGATTTTGAGAGCGTAACAGGACTCTCACAACCTACTGTGAGTCATCATATGAAATGCCTGATTTCAGCTCACTTGGTCATGGGCGAAAAGCAGGGCAAATGGATGTATTACCGCCTTGACCCTGAAGGTTTTGCAAGTATTAGAGAGGCTTTGGTAAGTCTAGGTCAATAAATTTTTTTGCTAAACACATTGATGTATATCAATATATAAAGGAGCACATGATGACAACCCTGGATTTTTTAAGTGAATTACATAGTGTTAAAGATAAAAGCTCGAGCCTAATCTTTCAGATGCCTGATACGAGGGTAGCGCCTGGCTATCATGTCACCGAAGTAAAGGCAACGCAGGTTCACAGTATGGACTGCGGTGGTCAGGGTAATAACTGGTTTGAAACTATCTTGCAGCTCTGGTCACCTGCTCGCTCAAACGAAGGATTTATGAGCGTAGCAAAATTCTTAAGCATTTATAATAAGGTAGGCTCGAGCCTTCCTTTAGAAGATTTATCGCAAATGCGTGTGGAATACGGCGAACCTGGGCAAGTCGCCATTAGCTATTTGGTCACCAGCATTGATAAAACTGAAAACAGCGTAACCATTCAGCTACAAGCACCTGGTGTCGCCTGTAAAGGTGCTGACCGCTCCGTTGGAGACATCCCAGTTTTAAATGAAATTCCGATGCTAAATGCTTCAACGAGCGGATGTTGCAGCCCAAGTCAAGGACAGGTTAAGGGCAAAGAAAGCGCGTGTTGTGGCTAAACCCATTCGCTTTAGTTTGTTTTTACAACCCATTCACTCGCCTAAAGAAAACCCCACGGTCGCACTCGAG
>JAHEBB010000275.1 GCA_024642575.1 Trueperaceae bacterium
CCTGTAAAGGTTTCATGAAAGGGCGTATCGACAATAAAGCCAGGAGCTAAGGCATTGACAGTAATTTTTTGGGGAGCAAGTTCTTTGGCCATTGCTCTGGTAAAGCCAATCACTGCTGCTTTTGAAGTGGCATAAGCTGCTGAACCATTTCCCCCGCCATTGCGCCCTGCCAAGGATGACATATTCACGATTCTGCCACCTTCGGGCATATAAGGGAGCACAGCTCTGGTGCAGTAAAACGCGCTCGAGACATTGACATCCATCACCTGATGCCAGTGCTCATCACTCATGTCCTCGACTTTGACTCGCTTGATCAGATGACCTGCATTATTGACAAGAATGTCAATTTTTCCCCCAAGATAAGCCGCAACCTCCTGAAAAACAGCATTGACTTGGGCACTGTCTCTGGCATCAAGCTGAAAGGCTTTAGCACTGCCACCTATTTGCTTAACGGTTTCGTTTGCCTCGTTGGGGTGCGAATAATAGCTTAGCGCTACCTTAGCACCACAATTGGCGAGTGCTTTAGCAATCCCTGCACCAATACCGAGATTCCCTCCCGTTACAAATGCAGTTTTGTTTGATAGGTCAAGTTTCATGAAAAATCCTTTCTTGAGCTATGTCTCTCACTAGCTTGAAAAACTCGAGGTCATGTATAAAAAGTATAGGTTTGTAGGATACCTTAAGCAAGCTAGACTGCGTACGGCCTAATGCACTAAGTCTCACCGCAACCAAGGCTGTTTACTTGTAAACTCGAGCCTAAGAACTATGCTAGGTTTTCGCCCCAGAACCAGTGCGCTCTATTTGAGGCGCGATAGACTTCTCAGGTTATTTCCTGAAGAGGCAGGGTTTGTGGTTTGGCTCGAGGCACCTTATGGTTATGGCAAAAGCGTGCTGGCTTCGCAATGGGCAGAAACGCTCGAGCCTGAGGGCTGGCGCATCTTATGGTTAAGCGCTCAGGGTCGCGATTTAAAGGCGGCCTTAGCAGACTTATTAAACCTAAGTAGCGAACTTGCCTGGGGACAACTGCTTGATGGCCTGTGGTCAGAACCAACGTTGGTCGTACTAGAAGACCTGGAAGGTGGTGAAGAGCTAAACCCCCTTTTAAAAGATGTCAGAGGTTTGCTCTTACTCGCTAGCCGAAAATCTTTGGCTTTACAGGAATTACCGCGTCTTGCTACTCAGGGAAGGCTGCTACATTTGCAGGCCAAAGATCTGGCCTTTGACATAACTGAAGCAAAGAATCTCTTTGATGATGAAGACGCCGCCAAACTCGCCTGGGAACGCTCACAGGGCTGGTCACTTCCCCTGCACTTTTCGGCGCTTACCGGCGAAACCTTAGAAACCGAAGCCTTAATCGAAGGTTTAAAAGACAGTCTTAGCGAAATGGCCTGGCAAGAGCTCCTTTTTTTAGCTTCCTTACCTTATTTACCTGCTACTTCAGCCAATGAAGCCAGTAAAGAATTAGTCCGAAAAGGCTTTGCTCAAGAGCTCGAGTCTGCCTATAGGCTTCATCCCTTAACCGCAGAAGCCGTACAACACGAATATCTGGAAGCCATGCGCCAGAACGTTAGACCGCAGCTACCTCGTTTAAGCCTTGTTTTGCAAGCCGAGGCGCTCGCTTGCACAGGTCTTTTTGACGACTTAAATGAACTTATGGAAACGAGCATCAATCTTGCCATCCACGATGCTCAAGGCTATTTACGCTGGGATGCGCTTTGCCCCTTGGCTAAAGGACCGGGCAGGCTTCTAGGCTTGTCATGGGCACTGTCGGTGACAGGTCAGCTCGAGCCTGCTCTTAAAAGCTATAACGCAGTCATTGAGCACCCGAACGCCAGTCCTGAGCAAAAACTTATCGCGCTAGGTTGGCATATTTTTGATATTGGACCGACGGAAACCCTACTCGCAGCACAACTCATTGAATGCGCAAGACCTCTGTTTGCTCGAGCTGAACCCAAGCTGGTCAGTAGCTTTTTGCATAACGCCAGTGGTTTTTACCTAAACCGTTATGACTGGGAAGCAGCCGAAGCGCTTATTCGTGAGGGCCTCGGCTACGCAGAGCAAATTACCGTTTCTGGCGAGCCTGTTTTGCAAAGTATTCAGACCTATCTGGCTATCGTAAATTGGGAACTGCGAGGCGATCTTGAGTCACTCATTGCCGTTCGCTTTAAAGGTCTAAATGAATCAGGGGATAGCCCCTTTAATACCGTAAACAATCACTATAATCTGGGCAAATTGCTCAACCTGATTTCAGATACTAACAGCTTGAGCCATTTTGAGGAAGCCGAGCAAGGCGCAAAACATCACCTGGTTGCAGCAACCAGTGCCAGGGCCGAGAAGGCAGCTTTACTGGGAGATGCTTTAGTATTTTCTAGCCTTATAAGTCAGGTTTTGGGTTGGCAGACGATCTTGCCCAGTACGCTAGACCGCATTTACGCGCTTTGGGCCAAGACGCTGCGCCATCAAGGTCAAGCAAGCGCTGCCCTCGAGGTTTTAGCTAGCCATAGCGGCTCGCTCATTGCCATTGAGCGTTCGCTCTGTTTTAATGCCTTGGGCGAAAAGGAGGCTGCCTTGGCTGCCCTACCTGAACAAGGCAGCTTAAAAGTACGCTCTGTTAGGCTCGAGTATCAGGCAGCACGTTACCTGATAAGCAAAGAACCTCAAGACCTTGATCAACTTATTGAGCTAAGCCTGTCCAGAGAACGAATATTGCCTGCCTTTATCCCCTTGGCGGAACTTCCGAAAGAACGTAGTGAATTAAGTCTGGCTTATCCCTTAAGTGATGTTTTAAACAGCGGCTGGCAAGACGCCATCACCCGAAGATTTGCTGAAATCCCGCAGCTCGAGCTTACGGTGCTGGGTGACTTTAAGGTAAAGGTTCTAGGCAAAGATATTGAGTTGACTGATCGACATAAAGCCATTCTGGCGCTCTTAAGCCTTGGCTATAACCGTGAAGTAATAGGCGAAGCTCTTTGGCCTGAAACAGATAGCAAAAAAGTTCTTAATAATCTACATGTGCAGCTTAATTTTTTACGTAAACTCCTTGAGCCCTGGAATCTTAAAACCTATCTAACTGAAACCGGGCTCGAGCGCTGTCAGGCAGATATCTGGCAATTGCAAACAGCCCTTAAGGCTAAGGATGCGGACTTAGTATTAAAGCTTTACCAGGAGCCTTTTGCACCTGGGGTAGATCTAGCTACCATAGATGAGGCCAGAGAGGCTCTAAAACAAAATGTGATTGAGCTGCTTTTTGAAGCGGCTCAGATGACTGAGCAAGCAGGCACTTATCTGGAAAAGATTATGGAACTCGATCCCCTCTACGAGGAAGCCTTGCAACTTTTACTTGAAGATTTGCTTAAACGCGGTAGACGCAGAGAAGCGCAGCGTCGCCTTTATGGCTTCACTGCGCATTTAAAACGTGAACTTGGGCTCGAGCCGCTCGAGGAAACGCTGGCTATTCTTAACTAACGGCTTTTGACCACCGGAGCATAGGTTGAGAAGTAAAGCTGACCCTCGTATTGCTCCATATAAAACTCAAGATTGCCACCATTCATTTGCACACTGCCCTCGAAATACTCCTGGTCACCGTAAGCCTGGAAAGGGTACTGCATGCCGTTCATCTGCAAAATGCCCGAGTAGGTATCGCCATTGCCAGCTTGCACAACAATTGTATAAGGACCACTCTGATAGCTACCTACCCAGTTCCCCCCCTGACCTGATTGTCCATTTAGCGGTGGCATGGGTTGATTCGGATTATTTAGGGGTGGTATCGGTTGATTAGGGAGCTGTCCTCCGGGAACTTGCCCTGGTTGACCAAGTTGTCCTGGTTGAGGTACACCTCCTAAAGGGTTCGGGGTAGGAACGCCACCAGCAGGCGTCATACCCGCAGCGCGGCGAAATACAAGCTGCTGAGCATTGTTATAGTCAGGCTGACCATTTTGCACGGGGTAAACCGTCATTTGCAAAGCTGCGCCATCTGGGCTAAGTTGCGCCTCAAAACCCAATTGCCCTTGTTGATTTTGTAAAACGCCGACAGCACCTGCATTGGGGTCAACATAACCTTGGATTTGCATTTGACCACTGGGGCCAGAGAACATACCTTGCAAACTGCCATCTTGAGCTTGCTGTAAGCTTAACTGACCCCCATTGTCATTTTGAAAAGTACCCGAAAAGCCTTGAGCCAAACCTAAACTGAGCATACTTATGATGGCGGTCATGATGAATCTTTGAATGGTTTTCATGATTGCCTCCTTCTGAAGATAAGCTTAGCGAGAGACCACTTAAATTTGACTTAAATTCCGTTAAACGGTTAAATCGTGTTTATGAAGCTCTTGGTAATGAACGATGTTAACTAGATGAAAGTTGCAGCTCTTTATGACATTCACGGTAATTTGCCAGCTCTAGAGGCTGTTTTGTCAAAGCTCGAGCTAGAAACCCCAGACGTTCTTGTGATTGGCGGAGATGTGGTGCCAGGCCCTTTTCCTGTTGAAACGCTCGAGCTTTTACAGTCCCTAAGCATTCCTACCCATTTTCTACTGGGCAATGCCGAAGCTGACGTTTTAAGTTACTGGCAAACGGGTATCAGTCACGGCCTTAGCGCTCGAGCTAATGAGGAAGCGCAATGGTTAGTAGCTAAACTATCAGGCAAGCAGCTCGAGTTTTTAGCTACCTGGTCAGATACGGTAACGCTCGAGCTTAAGGGCTTGGGCAAAGTTCTTTTTTGTCATGCTACAGCAATGAGCAATACCCTTGTTTTTACTCACAACACCTCTGAAGAAAAAGTGGCGAGATTCTTTACCTCAACAGATGCAGAAACGATCATTTGCGGACATACGCACATGCAGTTTCAGCGCTCGGTAGCAGAAAAACTTATTTGCAATGCGGGCAGTATTGGTATGCCCTTTGGCAAAAACGGTGCCCACTGGCTCTTACTGGATGAGGCGGCTCATTTTAAATGTACGGACTACGATTATGCTAAAGCAGCGCAACTTATATGCCAGAGTGATTACCCAGACGCCGAAGAATTTGCTTCGGGCAATGTGCTTAGTACACCTACTCAAGAAGAAGCCCTAGCGTTTCTGGAGAGGCTCGAGCTCGCCCAAGAAGGCTAACCTCTTTTAGTCTAAAAATTTGCCAATATCCCTTGGGTCAACATCAACACGTACCCTGGCACTTCCGTGATATGCCTGCACAGGTTGTAGTAAAGTCTCAAACCCTTTATGCCCCAAATCACGCACAAACAGTTGATAGCTGTAAAGTCCTTTGAGTTTGGTCACCGGCGCAGCGCTGGGGCCAAGCACATCCCCTTTATCTTTGATATGAAGCTTAAGGGCAGTGGCGAGCCAGTTAGCTTCGCGTTGGGCAGTAAGTTCTTGTTTGGCACTGATTTGTACTTTGGCAACGTCGGCAAAGGGAGGATAGTGAAAGCGTTTGCGGCGCTCGAGCACCCCTTCTAAAAAAAACTTCATGGCTTTTTCAGCGTCCTTCGCACGCATAAAATCTAGCAGGGGGTGCTGTGGCTGAAAGGTTTGAATCAGGGTAAGAGGTCTGGCATTGGGGCTGAGTTCTGCCAGTTGCAACCAGAGCCGCAAGGTTTCTTCTTCCGCGCGAAAATCGCTAACACCCAGCAAGGTATCAAAAAGGGTTAAACCCAGTAACGAAACATCAGGTAAAGGTGGATGGCGTAACAGGGCAGTTGTCGCTATAACCACCCCAGGTTCACCTTCTAAAAGAGGGCTTAAATCATGGCGTTCATCTGCGTCATAGCGGTAAATGGGAAAGTCGGGCAGGTGCTTGGCAACTTCACGAGCAATCCACTGGGTGCCTGCCCCGCGCATGGCACCCAGATCGACACTCTGGCAGTTAGGGCACTCGAGCGGTATCGCCATATTAAAGCCACACTGGTGACAGCTTAATTGCCGCTTATCCTGATGATAGCGTAAGCTCAAATCACAATTGGGGCACTCGGCTAGCCAGGTGCAATCACTACACCCTAATGCTGCCGAAAAGCCCCGCCTTGGTGCTAGCAAAACGGCGCGTCTACCGCGTTCTTTGACTTGCTTTAAGACTTGTATGAGATCACTACTCAGGGGCCAGTTGCTCTGCTCAGAAAGATCGGCAATATGCAAACGCCGCTCAGGTGAAGGTAAATACAAACAGTGCTTTTCACCTACATGGTTTAAGCCCTCAGGGCTTAAAAGGCTATCGGCAAGCATGCAGGGAATGTCAAGGTGTTCAGCCAGTAACCTAAGAGCGCTCGAGATAAATAGCCTTGGTCCTGATTGCAGTTTGTAGCTCGAGCTGGCCTCTTCTAAAATCACAATCCGACCTAACTGCCCCAAGGGTGCCAGCGTAGCCAAATAAGTACCTACCAAAATCAGCGGTTCATTGTCTGGAAGCTCTTGCCAGAAACGTTTGCGCTGAGCATCGCTCAAATCACCTGATAAAACCTGTACAGGCATCAGGCTTTGTAAATAGCTCGCCGTTTCTTCCAAAATAAATTGCTCAGGCACCAATACCAGCACGCTTTTGCCTTTTTTTAAATCACCTTGTAAAAGCGGAATGAGGCTTGCCAGACGCTCTGCTCTATAGCCTCCTGTAATCGCTTTATGGTTCTCACCTGCATAAATGGCTACGCTAGGTAATTGCTTGGGTGGATAATTAGGCAAAGCAGGTAGAGGCGCCGGCACATCTTCATAGCCTGCATAGCCATTTTTTACCAGTGTGCGCACGCTTGACTCAGGTACATCGGCTTGTCTGGCAAGTTCTGCGCCACTTTCTAGCCTTTCAACTTCCCAGAGCCACTCGAGCGCCTGTAACTGATTGGCTTTGGCTTTTGTTTTTAAGGCTTCATCTGGTTTTTTAAAAGGCAGCAAAACCCGAACTTTTGGTTCTTCAATGCGTACCCGTTCACGAATAAGCCCTTGCCTGCGGTAAAAATCAAGCTGATTGGGGCTTAAGGCTTGAACGCCTGACCAGTCTGATAAATCATGCTCAACCTTTGCGCCAGCTACCGCCTTAACTTCATGAACTAAGCTTTCATTTAGCCCAATAGGTAAGAGGGATGCCAAAATCTGCCCAGGCGGTGAAACGCTGCTTTTGGCTAAGTTATCTAGAAACGCTAAGTGTTTAGGTAGAATAAACGGCTCTGTGTCTAGTGGGTAAATCAGCTCCTTTAGCTCGAGCGCCTTAGTAGCAGAAACCTCTTCAAGGTTAACCACAATGCCTGTACGCACACCTGCTTGCCAGGGCACCACCACACGCGCGCCCAGCACAGGTTTTTCTTGCTCAAAAGGCAGCAAATAACTAAAGGCAGGTAGCGGTAAAGGCAGTAAAACAGAGACAGCCGTCGGCACAAGAAATCATAACGCTTTGAACCAGCTAGTCGGGTAGTGCTAT
>JAHEBB010000276.1 GCA_024642575.1 Trueperaceae bacterium
AGGAGATCATAGCCCTTGGTTAACTCAGCTGCAATACGCTCAATCGGCATAATTCTTGCCCAACTGGCAGCCAGCTCAAGCGCTAAAGGTAAGCCTTCAAGGCTTTTGCTGATTTGGGCGACCCTTTTTAGAGCTTCAGGGCTAAAGTGTAGCTTGGGCGCAACCCTTTTGCTACTGTTAATAAAGAGGTTGACCGCATCATAGGACTCGAGCTGAGTTGCCTCTTCATCAGGATAATTAAGCCCGTCAATATCATAAAGCCATTCGCCTGATAAGTTTAGACTTTCTCTTGAAGTTACTAAGAACTTAAGACGGCTACTGCTTGCCAAAAGGTCTGTCAGTAAGGGAGCTGCTGCTAGAATGTCCTCAAAATTGTCTAGCAGAATAAGTAACTCCTTGCTGGCTAAAAAGTGGCTAACCTGCTCTTTAGGATCTTGTCTTGGGGCCAGCGTTAAACCAAGAGCCTGCGCTAAGGTCGTGATAAAGGCATCGGCAGAGTTTAAAGGGGCTAAGGGCACAAAACAAACACCATCGGCAAAGTTGGCTTCTGCTAAATGAGCAAGCTCGAGCGCTAATCGACTCTTTCCACTGCCACCAAGCCCAACCAAGGTCAGTAAACGGCAGCTTTCATCAGATAACTGCTTGCTTAAATCAGCAAGCTCGTTTTTACGACCGACAAAACGCGTATTTTGTTTGGGTAAACTCGAAAAGGATTTGCTAATAACCAGTGTAGTTTCTGGTAAGGGGGTGCTGGGGCTTAGTTGTTCCCAACTTCGAATCTTTTCAACTAGCTTAAGGGTTTTCTCTAAAGGCTCAGCCTGGAATTCTTTGTTAAGAAGAGTTTTAAAGTCGTTAAAGACCTTTAAAGCTTTGTCTCTTTGCTCAGAGAGGTAAAGCATCTTGAGATAAACATAAATAACGTCTTCAGCTAAAGGATCAAGCTTGAGTAAATCAGCTAAAACTTGAGCAGCACCTAAAAAGTTAGCCTGCTGCTCTAAGTCAAAGGCATATTTGCGTAAAGCTTCCTGATACCTTGCTTCTAAATCAGAACGCTCAATGTCTAACCAAGCACTGTAGGTAAGTAAATCAGGAGAATTGTAATCAGCTAATAAAGGAGCAGAATAAAGCTGAGTAGCTAAAGGCCAGTTCTGCTCTTTAATCGCTTGCTTAAAACTGGCAATGTCTGTAGGAATTAAAAACCTTGCTCGTCTTTTGTCAACCTCTAGAGCCTTGGCCCAGTCATATTGTTTGGCTCTGTGTAAAAGTAACCTAATATGCTTTAAAGCTGAGACTTCATCCTCATCAGGACGAAATAAGAAGGCTAACTCAGATCTTGAAATCCAGTCAGCTTTAATGGCAAGGTAAAGCAGTAAGAGACTAGGATTATTAAGACGAAGTACTTGTTTGTCTGCTAAACTCGCTAGTTCAGGCAGGCCAAACAGCTTTAGTTGCACTGACATCTTTTGAGTTTAGCAAATGTATAGGCGCTTAAGGTTGCAGATTGACTTTTTGAGCATTTTTAAGCCTACGTTTTTTTTGCTGACCTAAAGAGTTTCCTTAAGATAGTTATTCAGTTTTCGAACAGCTAGCAGGCTTTGGATGCTCGAGCCTATGAGATAGAGGGCAAAAAGTAGGATGCCTATGCCAATAATCAAGGCAGAGCTCGAGCCTTCTCCTTTGCCAAAAGGCAGCCCAACCCAAAAAGCAACTAAGCCTAGCGCCAAGAGTATGACGGGTAAAATGAAATCTCCTCTAAGCTTAGCCTTTGTCGGACCTTGCTCTTTTCGACTAAGATTATGGTAGGCCAGAACATGATTTCCATCTTTTTGCTTTGGCTGAACCACAAGTACCACCTTGTTACCCTTTCGAATACCTGTTGAACCTGAGAAAAAAGCCTGCTCTTGATTATCTAACTCCAGGATAGTCGTGTGTTGTCGAGTTGTTCTGGAGCGACCTTGCTTGTCGGTTTTTTGCCGCACCTTGGTTTTTACCTCAATAGTGCTAACATTGCCCTCTAAAATAATCATCGTTCACCTCAATCGTCAAATGCCGCGAGTTTCTTACTGGTTTTATAAATGTCAAGGCCAAAATAAAAGAGCCCAGCGCCAATCAAAATAAAGGGCAAAACCAGAAAAAGCCATATTTTTGCTGAGTACGTCAAAGGGTTATCGCCTGTTACCCAAAAAGGCATAGATATAATCGCAAGACCTAAAAGCATTTGTAAAATAGCGTTGTTTGTCCAGATTTGACCCGTATTTAGATTTTTTACTGTCATAATCATGAACCACTTTCCTAGCTTAAATCCACCTGCAACTACCTTATCTCCCAAACTTATTTTGAGGTCGTGATTTTGAAACAGGGCTGTCAGGCCATTATCCAGAACGAGGCGTGTAAAGCGGTAAAGTTCAAAATTTTGCTCATTATTTGGGTCTTGATAGGTTTTGTTGTTTTGAAAATCACCAATTGCTTCTAAACTTCCCTGAACAATTTTCATAGTTTTCCTTTCCCATCCACCCTTTATTTAGGCTGATTACTTTTTGAAAATCATAGTTACAGCAGTTATAGCCAAAGCAAGCTCGGCAATGATCAGCCCAAGATCAAAGCCAAAGTTACCATTGCTGGCAAATATGCCCTCACGTAAATAAGCCTTTTCATCGTTGGGAATACGAATCAAATTGACAGTGTCACCTACAGCTATCCTTTCCCAGTCGCTAAAGATTAAGTTGACACGGTCAGGGCCTGGCTCAGAGGCAGGTTGATTGCTCCAGGCAATCAGGTAACTGTAGCTGTATTTATCCTCATAACGGTTACTGGACGTGTTTAGAGATTTTGTTTGGGCTTTATCTGTAACTATTTCTTGCTGAAGGGTTGCACCCGATATCCAGCCACGGATTTGCGCCATTTTATAAAGCTTTGGACCTGTAAAACTAAGTATCAGCCAGATCGAAAAAGCTGCCAGTCCTAGCCAGATGAGTCGAAAAGCAAGCTTTTCAAGCTGAGCTCCCTTTAACTTTCGCTTGCGCCGTTTTTGGCTTTTGTTTTTCTTAGGAGCCATAGATTTTCCCTTTAAGTAAATGTCTGACTATCCTGATCTGGATGGCTATGTTTTACTTCAGCCCCACGCTCGAGCTAGCTATACCTTCGTCTTCAAATTGGCTTAAATCCCTTATTAAAATAACGGCAGGACTTACCTTTACATAGCTATCATTAAGTGTGTTGCGAAAGTTCTTTTCCTGTTGAGTTAAATTGCTGCCTGTTTTATTTGTTTTAACGATCTCAGCCTTGTCATTAAGAGCAATGGCTAAGTGCTTGCCATCAGGCGAAAGGGAAGTACTCAAAACACTTCTAGAGTAGTGCCAAGTACCCAGGGCAGAAGCAGTTGTTACTTGCCAGAGGCTAACCTGACCTGAAAAATGAGAAGCTGCCAGGCGGTTTCCATCATCAGAAAAACTTAAACTGGTAACCAAGCTATCACTATTTTTAAAGCTGGTAATAAGCTCTTTGCTTGTGGTATCCCAAAGTTTGATTTCGCCTGTGGCGTCTGCTGAGGCTAATAATTGTCCATCTTTGCTAAAGCTAAGCTTGCTAATTTGACCTTCAGACGCTTTGATGGTTTGGTACTTGCTAAAGTCACTTATTGGCCAGAGGATGATTTTGCCATTTGTTTGACCTACAGCGATAAGCTGAAGGCTCGAGCTTGCCAAACTGCGAATGCTACTATCATGGGGCAAACTTGTAACTAATTCGCCTGTCTGACTATGCCAGAAACTTAGCTCGCTACCTTTTGTGACAGCAAGCATATCGTGGCCTGTCACAAACGCTAGTTGATAGATGGTAGCTTTTTGAGGCAGGGGTGTTGAAAACTCGAGTAGTTCTTTACCCTCACTAGAATAGATATTTATTTCAGCATTGCGCTTAACAACAGCGTAGCGACCATCACTAGAGGTGGCCAGTGCCCGTGGGCTAAAGGTGCCTAAACGTCTGGCACTGTAAGCCTTGTCTACGGACCAGGCTCTTGCACCGTCAACCCCAATACCAAAGAGAAATTTGCCGTCTGCTGAATAGGTCAAAAAGTTAGCGCCATCATCACTTAAAGTAAGACCTTTGATACAGTCCTCTTTAGCTTTGCAAAGCGTTATAGCACTAAGCTTGGGGTTAAGGTTATAGCGAAAGAGCGCAAAAAGTGCCAGACCAATAAAAAAAAGGCTTATAAGCTGACGTGTTAGGGTAAAACGTTTCATGTAAGATCCTTGCTTAGGGCAGCGCCTTGAGGAACGGCAACCATCTTCTTAAGTTGTTAACTGAATAAAGCCAAAACCTTTAGCCAATTGATAAACACCTATCAGTACAACCACGGCTACGATGCCTAGTCGAGCCCCTTTAGCGTCTTCTTTAAGCACCGTTGCCAGAGCTATGAGCGCCAGTAAAATGGCAATGCCACCTGCGCTTATCGCCACATAATCGCGGTAAATGCCATTCCGAATAGTTGTGAAATTGGCAAAAAAGGGAATGATCGCAGCAATAACTGCAATCCTAAGGGTACCTGAAACGAGTTCTAAAACTTTTGACATAGTCTTCCTCCTTGGTTCTCTATCAATAAAAGTCGGCCCTTTTGCTTTAAGAATCCTTGCCGCTATTGCCTGATAGTGATGTTTGCCCTTCGAGCACCTTTTCTAGAAAAGCCCAGGCTGAAACCCAGGTTTCAAACTCGAGCCGCTCACCTGTTCGCAGGTTATGTAAATTGATATGCCTTACATTTTGCTTTTCACTAAAGCGAACAAGATAGCTGCCTATAATGCGCTCTTTGGACATGGGTTTAGTTTAAAAACTTAGCGTTTCAGTAACGTTGCAGTTGTTCTTTTAGGGTTGTTGCGTTTAAGCGGTTTTTAGCGTTTTAGTTTCAGATAGTTTTTGGATAATACACTCTATAAGCTGATAAAGGGCCTCAGAAAGGTTTGACGTTTTAGTATCTTTCGCCTTTTGAAAACGCTCGAGCTCGAGCCTTAGTTGCGGGTTGGTATTTGGGTGGTTTTCTAAGGCAAAGCTTAAGTCTGAACTTAGCTTATAAGCGCCGGCCTTCTGACATAAACTGAGTAAAATGGGTGCTGATTCAATTAGTAAGGGTAGATAATCGTACTCTAGAGCTTGCCCAAATCCTTTTAAAGCGAAGTTCTCTGCCTCAACAAACTGCTTAGCTGCCAGATGTATCTCAGCAAGGTTAATCTGACTTAAGCTAATACCCCGACTATCTTGCATGGCTTCTTTTAAACTTAAGCCCTCAAGGGTGTAGCTTTTGGCTGCGTCAAAGTCTTGCAGCTTTAAATGAATATAGCCAAGATTGGTTTTGACAGCAGCAATCCCTCTAACAAAATTTAGCTCCTCAAATGTACTTAGGCAGTCAAGATAATAACTCTGTGCCTTTTGGTACTGGATTTGCGCCTCTGCTAGATTGCCCAGATTGTTTAGGGCGATAGCTTTACCCATACGGTCATTAAACTGCTCATAAGCATGGAGGCTTTTTAGAAAATGCTCCTCTGCGATACCAAAGTGACCTTGCTTTTGAGCTAAGTTTCCTAGCATATTGTTAGCTCTGGCAAGCCCAAGCCAATCTTCTAGGGTTTCAAACCATTTACTCGCTTCTGATAAATTCTTTTTTGTATCATTAAACTTACCTAATATATAAAAGCTGTCTCCGAGATAGCTATGACTTATTGCCTTATACCTTAAGTTGTTTTGTGCTTGGGCTAGTATCAAAATAGCCTGGTAGATTGCTATTGCCTTTTGGGTTTGCCCTAAGTGCTGGAAAAACTTTGCCTGTGAAAACCGCAAGCCTGCAAGCTCGAGCTTGACCTCTGAGTTATCGATAAGATCAAGCACATTGGTAAAAAAGCTAAGCCCGGCTTTTAGCTGACCAGACATAAAGAAATAGCTATAAAACAGTTCATTTAAATGGGCAAGCCTATCTAGCTCCGCTTGTTTTGCCAACGTTTCATAGGCTTTTATATAATTCCCTAAATCTTGACTGATAGAAATCTGGTCAGTTTTGGTCATTTTTTCAAGGCTCTGTTTGTTTTTCTCGAGCATTGTCATGTAGTAATTGGCATGCTCGTTTAGACTTTGCTCGAGCGTTACTACCTGACTTGATAGCATTTCCAGAGCGTAAGTATGGATAAGCGGGTGAACATCAAAGCGATCAGGGGGAATTCTTTTTAGTAAAGATTCGTTAACCAGAGAAAGGAGTAAACTAAAATGGGTACCTGTAACAGCTTCAGCAGCTTCTAAGGTTGCTCCTCCTTGAAAAACAGCAAACTTAGCAAGGGTTTCTTGTTTTTTATCAGAAAGAGCCGACCAGGTCTTATCAAAAATAGCTTTAAGGTTGCGATGCCTTGGAGATACATCGGCATAGTCTGTTTCAAGGAGATCATAGCCCTTGGTTAACTCAGCTGCAATACGCTCAATCGGCATAATTCTTGCCCAACTGGCAGCCAGCTCAAGCGCTAAAGGTAAGCCTTCAAGGCTTTTGCTGATTTGGGCGACCCTTTTTAGAGCTTCAGGGCTAAAGTGTAGCTTGGGCGCAACCCTTTTGCTACTGTTAATAAAGAGGTTGACCGCATCATAGGACTCGAGCTGAGTTGCCTCTTCATCAGGATAATTAAGCCCGTCAATATCATAAAGCCATTCGCCTGATAAGTTTAGACTTTCTCTTGAAGTTACTAAGAACTTAAGACGGCTACTGCTTGCCAAAAGGTCTGTCAGTAAGGGAGCTGCTGCTAGAATGTCCTCAAAATTGTCTAGCAGAATAAGTAACTCCTTGCTGGCTAAAAAGTGGCTAACCTGCTCTTTAGGATCTTGTCTTGGGGCCAGCGTTAAACCAAGAGCCTGCGCTAAGGTCGTGATAAAGGCATCGGCAGAGTTTAAAGGGGCTAAGGGCACAAAACAAACACCATCGGCAAAGTTGGCTTCTGCTAAATGAGCAAGCTCGAGCGCTAATCGACTCTTTCCACTGCCACCAAGCCCAACCAAGGTCAGTAAACGGCAGCTTTCATCAGATAACTGCTTGCTTAAATCAGCAAGCTCGTTTTTACGACCGACAAAACGCGTATTTTGTTTGGGTAAACTCGAAAAGGATTTGCTAATAACCAGTGTAGTTTCTGGTAAGGGGGTGCTGGGGCTTAGTTGTTCCCAACTTCGAATCTTTTCAACTAGCTTAAGGGTTTTCTCTAAAGGCTCAGCCTGGAATTCTTTGTTAAGAAGAGTTTTAAAGTCGTTAAAGACCTTTAAAGCTTTGTCTCTTTGCTCAGAGAGGTAAAGCATCTTGAGATAAACATAAATAACGTCTTCAGCTAAAGGATCAAGCTTGAGTAAATCAGCTAAAACTTGAGCAGCACCTAAAA
>JAHEBB010000818.1 GCA_024642575.1 Trueperaceae bacterium
TAAGTCGGCTACATCCAGCAAATATTCAGCTCAGGGTAAATGTTCCTGAGGTCAAATGGGTGCGTGAGAAGGCCAGACTTGATCTGGCAGGGTATTACGCAATGGTTGAAAACCTTGACTATAACATCGGTCAAATTCGTGAAGCGCTTAAAGAGATGGATGTGGATAGGGAAACTTATATTGTGTTCTTCTCTGACCACGGTGACATGTTAGGAAGTCATGCGCAATGGGGTAAATCAGCACCCTGGGAAGAATCGATTCGGATTCCTTTTCTTATCAGTAAAGTAGGAGGACGAGACAATATGAACATCGGTCAGACAGATGCAGTTTTAAATCACGTGGATATTGCACCCACAACGTTAGGGCTTTGTGGTATTACCGTTCCTGCTGAGATGGTAGGACATGATTATTCTGGGCATTGTATTCGTGCAGATGCCCCTGAATTTAAAGCTCAGCCCGTTTTAGCGAGTGAGCCTGAGTCTGCTTATTTACAACAGATTCCTAGAAAAATGCATGCCCACAGTGTCAATAAAGCCTGGCGAGGAGTCGTAACAAGAGACGGCTGGAAGTATGTTTGCACCCCTAAAAATGATTGGCTTTTGTTTAATACCTTAGAAGACCCTTTTGAGCAAGCCAACTATGTTTATGATGTTAGCTTTCAGGACAAAAAAGAAGAGTGTCATCGGCTGCTTGAGGCGTGGATAAAGAAAACGGGTGACAGCTTTAGCTTGCCTGAGATTGGGCTCGAGCCCTAACCAGGCCTTGCGGTTAAGGAAATTATAACTCTATATGGCTTCAATCTCCCCAATTAAATCTTTAGGCAAAGGGCCTTTCTCAACTGCTTTTACACATTCTTCTATCTCGCTGGGTAATTTGGCACCAATAATAATGGTATCAACATCGGCTTGAGAAGCAACATAGCGCACGCCCATTTCAGCCAGCGACAGACCACTCTCTTGCTGAAGTTGATAAAGCTTTTTATAGCGTGAAACAAGATCAGGGGTCATCCATTCGGGTGGGTTTTCCAAAAGTTCAGGTTGTGGTGTTGCTAGACCCCGCTGAAAGATGGCACCAACAAGCTTGACGCAGCCTTTTTCCTTAGCAATAGGCAGAATATTCCTGGCACGACGGCGAATAAGGTCGTAGTTAAAGGCCAAGAGGAAAGTATCAATATCAACATTCTCCAGAACCCGTTTCATATTGTCAGCGGTATTACCAGAGATACCAATAAACTGGCAGCGCCCTTCTGCTTTTAATTCCCTTAAGGTTTTAAGTACGGGTGCATTATTAAAGTCATAGCTGATATCAGGCTTAAGACGTCCCTGACCCGTTTCATCGTTTGACCACCAATGATGAAAGTCAGCCTCATGGACTTGCAAAGTATCCACGCTTTCACGTCTTAGCAAGCGCAGGTTTTCTTCAAATTGAGTGATGAGGGCCATGCGAGAATGAAAACGCGGTGGTTCAGCAAAATAGCCTAGTTTGGTCGCCAGCAAATACTCCTGCTTTACACCTTCCAGTGCTTCACCAAGTACAGCCTGAGATGCACCTTGACAATACATAGGTGAGGTATCAAAGTAGCGTATGCCAAGATCTAGAGCACGACGAACGGTTGCCACACCATCAGCAAATGAGCTTGCTGTCAGAAAGGCTCCGCCTAGTCCGATTTTTGTGGTTGTTGCCTTTGTAGGTCCGTAGGGTTGAGGGTTCATAGAAGTTACCTTTTCTGGAGAGCATTGCATTTATTGAATTGTTTGACTCATCTAATACAATGTTCAATTTATCAAATACATATTGAAATTATATAGAAATGGGCTATAAAAAGGCTTTTGATTAGTTCGAAGCTCAAAAACTCCGAAGGGCACAAAAGTAAATAGTAATGTACATTATCTTTCAAGTATTTCTGAGCACCATCTCAAGATAATGGTAAAGTCATGTAAACGAAACTATTAAGTGTTAAAAGAATTGGAGAAACTATGAAACTCGAGCATACTGCCCTTAATGTTAAAGACCCTAAAGCACAAGCAAAATGGATGGTTACCA
>JAHEBB010000277.1 GCA_024642575.1 Trueperaceae bacterium
AGGGCAAAGCTCAAAATGTTTTTTCTTTGCCATAGGAGCATTTGTTATGCAACGCCCTTTTACCCAGGTCTTTTCTTTTATTATTTTGGGGCTTTTACTTTTAGCTTCCTGTAGTCATCCAACAAACAGCCCTCCAGCCCATGATTTTGTTCCAGGCTTAAATGCAAGTTACCAGGGGGCAGAGGCAAATCAATGGCAAAGTGTGAATCAAATAGACTCGCAAATAGCCTTTAACTGGGGAAGTTTTAGTCCAATTGAAGGTATGTTTCCAGGTAATTTTAAGGCAACTTGGCAAGGCTATCTCCTTGCACCAGAAAGTGGAACCTACCAGTTTAGTCTAGAAGGTTCAGGTAAGGTCAGGCTTCAGCTAGGCAATCAAGAGCTAAGCACATTCTCTCAAACCCTTACTATGACGCTCGAGGCAGGAAGGCAATACCCTATTTATCTTGAGTATCAACGCGGCAGCACCTCAGAAGCAGCTCTTATTCTACGATGGTACTTACCGAGCGACCCCAGTAGAAACGAAGAAGCAGCGGTTGTTCCTGGTACAGCTTTCCAAACCGAAGCTCTAAAGTCCTCTTCTCAAACAATAACTCCGCAAGTCATAAGTTTAAATACCAACCTTCTAAAAAATCCAGGCTTTGAGTCGGGCAGTGGCTCATGGGTGCGCTATGCAGGGAACCGAAGTCTTGTGTCTCCAGCCCACGATAACTCAAACAACGCTCTTGGACTTAACAACTTTGCTTGGGTACAGCAAGACTTACCCAAAGTCAAAATTCAAGCAGGAGAAAAATACACATTTAGCGTCTGGGTACAGGCTAGAGGTACCAATACAACCTGCACAGCAGGTTTGGCAGTAGGGGGTGCCCAAACCAAACGCTATCCCTTAAAATTTAGTTCAAAGACGTCTGGGCTTTGGCAATTGCAAAGTGTCAGTGTTACCTTGCCAAGCAAAGTAGACTGGCTAGCTGTTTATCTAACCAGTCCAAAAGTGAGTTTGCCTGACCCAAACTTAAAACCTTGCAATTATGATGATGTTTCAGTTATTGCAGGTGATTTAAGCTATCCTAGTCCACCCCCTCCAACAACCCAAAACTGGTTACAAAATGGTGATTTTAGCTATGGTCTTCAAGCTTGGAATTTTGCCAGTGGTGCCGCTGAATTAAAAAACGATAGTCTCGCCATTGACCCTCCCTATGCTTTGGTACATGGCTGGATGCAGCAAAATCTAGACATTTCTCTTGTACAGCCCCGCTTAGCAGATAAGGTTTTTGTTTCCGGCCTTGCAAGTGTACAGCAGACAGGTCAAAGCTGTCAGTTTGGCCTTGTCGTAGGGACAAGTGCTGGTCAAACCCAAGAGCTTTATAGCCAAACCCTTAGCACAACTTACATTGACTATTTTGGTTCCCAAGGTAAGGGGGATATTGTCTTGCCTAGCAATTTAACTTGGGCCGCATTTTATGTTGCTGCACCTACTGGTGGATGTCAGGTTGACGACTTTACTATTTCACTTGCGCCAAGTTCGGGATGGCTAGCTTTGCCTGAAGGCAGCATTGGCAATATGATTCCTTATGATCTAGCCCTCGACCCTAATGATAGACCTGTCTTAGTAGGTACAGAAACACCTGAACGGGGTATTTCTAGTTTTGCGACACAGGGTATACAGGTCTACCGCTGGGAAACGACTGGGCCCGTTAAGTTAGCAAATCTTACAGATACCCGACCGTCTTCCATTGTCGTTTTCTCTGGTGCTGAGCTCATTTTTGACGGACTTCAGCCTGTTGTCGCATATGGTGAAGATTTCAAAGACCCAAATGGCAATATAAGCTCGAGCCAAGTTGTGGTTAAACGCTTTGACGGCTCGAGCTGGACGCAATTGGGTGGAAACCTAGCCTCTCGCAGTGGCCCCGTTACCCTAGTTAAAACCTCAGGTGCTTACTTACTTGCCTATAACAATAGTCAGGGCGGCATCAGTGTGCAACGTTGGACAGGCAGCCAGTGGCAACTTGAACATAGTATCAAAGCTGTGAATTCGGACTTCGCAGCTAACCCCGTTTTACGCCTTAATAAAGCCAACAACCCCGTTTTACTTTATGGTCTTGGAGCTAAGTCATACTTTATCCAGGGTAATTTAAGTGCTACGGGTTCTACCTGGCTTGCTTTAAGTTCGCAAGCTGGCTATCCCAAAACCTTTGAGATAGATAGTCAAGACCGCTTCATTTTGGCAAGTAGTCCTAGCGCGGGTAGCCAACTCGAGCTAAGCCTTGTTGGAACAAAACTATTAGGAGGTTCATTTAATCCTAATTTGTTCTCCCTCAGCTTGCTAAATGATCAACCTGTTGTGGGCTCGGTACTTAGCTATAGTCGCTGGACAGGCTCGAGCTTTGAAATGCTGCCTGCTTTAACTGGTCTTGGAACCCATGCCAACCTTTTAAGCAGTCGAAGTGATGGAACCTTATTTACTGCTATCACCTTAGTAGGTTCAGGAATGAGCCCCATATCTAAACCCTTACTCTTCAGCCTTAAACCTTAGATAAAAGATGCTTATAGAAAGGTCTAGAAAGGCTCAAAAATGGGTAAGCTAGACCTTCCTTGTCACACATTGCGTCCTTTCGCTTGCAATCCTAAAACCCTCTAAATCCTTAGCTTCAAGGTATTCTTAAGGTTGTTTTGGAGGTAAACCATGATTCGTCCTTTAATTGCTGGTAATTGGAAAATGAATAAAGTACCTAGTGAAGCTGCAACCTGGCTAGGTGAACTCAAAGAAAAGCTCAAGCAAATTGACTCGAGCCATGTCGACATTTTGCTTTGCGTTCCCGCAACCCATCTAACATCTATGGTGGCTGCACAAGGCTTTTTGGCCCTAGGTGGGCAAGATTTGAGTCAGCATGAGTCAGGGGCTTACACGGGCGAGGTTTCGGCAGCCATGCTTAAAGATGTGGGAGCAAGCTACGCCATTGTTGGGCACTCAGAGCGCCGTGAATATCATAAGGAAAATGATGGGCTACTTAACGCTAAAGTCCAAAAGGCGCTCGAGCATAACCTTATTCCCATTTTATGTGTAGGCGAAAGCGAAACTCAAAGAGATGCTGGCAAGGCTAAAGAGGTCGTTATTGCTCAATTACATGCAGGTCTTTCAGGTGTCAGTTTTGAGAGCAGTAGTGATCTCGTTATCGCCTATGAACCTATCTGGGCCATTGGTACAGGTAAAACTGCAACCGCTGATGATGCTCAGGAAATGTGCGCTGCTATTCGTGGTGTTTTAAAAGAGCTTTATCTTGCACAAGCTGAAGGCATTCGCATCCTTTATGGGGGTAGCATGAAGCCCTCAAATGCCGCAGAACTCCTATCAAAGGCTGATATTAACGGTGGTCTTATTGGCGGAGCAAGTCTAAAGACCGATGACCTTTTGGCCCTGGTTGAGGCTGCCAAGTGATTGATTTTGTTAGAGAAAAACTTGCCAAAACAGGCGCTGATGCCCTGCTGATAACCCAGCCAGCCAATGTCAGGTATTTGTCAGGCTTTGGCACACCTGAAGATGGGCGTATTTTAATTACACAGGATTCTGCCGTCTTGATTACTGATGGGCGTTATATTGCTCAGGCTAAAGAGCAATCAAAGCTCCAGCAAGATATTATTGCCAGTGGCAGCCAGTGGCCCGCCAGAGTCATTGCCTTAGCTAAGGGGAAAAAGCTGGCAGTTGAAGCTGACCACTTGACCCACACACAGTTTGAGGGTTTTGCCAAAACGTTAGACGTTATTGGTGTTGAGAACTTTTTAACCGAGTTTAGAGTCATCAAGCAGCCCCATGAAATCAAGCTGATTAGTGAAGCTGCCAAATTAACCGACGAAGCCTTTAGTCATATCTTAAATATTATAAAAGTAGGAATGACCGAGGTTGAGGTGGCCTTGGAGCTCGAGCGCTTTATGCGTATGGGCGGTGCCGATAGTGTGGCCTTCCCTATTACCGTTGCCAGTGGCTACCGCAGCTCTATGCCACACGGTACTGCCTCGACTAAAGTCCTTGCTGAGCATGAGCTTGTAACTTTAGACTTTGGTGCCAAAATTCAGGGATATCACAGCGATATGACCCGCACTCTGGCTATGGGAAGCCTTTCAGAAGACGAAGAAAAGATGTACGCGGCTGTGCTCGAGGCTCAGGAAACGGCACTTGACGCCATTGGCCCCGAAAAAGATGGTCAAGAAATTGACCGCATCGCTAGAGATATTTTGGGAGAGCATGACCTAGATCAGTACTTTAGCCATAGCTTGGGGCATGGCGTTGGACTTATGATTCATGAAGAACCCTCACTGAGGGCCAATGTGCCTTACATCCTTAAAGCAGGCATGACAGCAACGATTGAGCCTGGCGCTTACATTCCAGGAAAATATGGTGTGCGAATCGAAGATTTGGTTGTTATTACTTCAACCTCAAAACATGTCCTATCGATCAGTGACAAAAGTCTGATTCGTCTCTAAACACTTAAATGTCATACTTCAGACTGAAGCGTTTTGGCTTTCATTGACCCAGAACGTTTGACCTGGCTATCAGAAATCCGTTAGTTCTGACTTTTATGGTACATCGGGAGGTAATTTATGATTCGTAAAGGATCCATATTCTTATTAGCACTCATTTTTTTAACAGCTTGCACAGGTGGTGCAAAGAAGCTTAGCGAAGAACGCGATGCCTTAAAAACCCAAATCACAGGTTTAGAAACGCAAGTGGTAACATTGCAGTCTCAAATTGACACATTTAGTTCAGAGCGAGAAAGCCTGATTGAAAACTCAGCCGCGCTCGAGACTCAGGTAAAAAACTTGAGCAGCGAAAGAGATACCCTCTTAAGTCAGCTCGAGGCTAGCCTGGCAACAAAGGCAACAACCAGCGAAGAGCCCTTGACTGAAGAAGCTACCTCGCCTGAAGTAAACACCGAGACAGTTCAATCAGACACAGTTCAATCAGACACAGTTCAATCAGACACGGCAAGCGCAGATTCAGCTAGTACGGATGATACAAGCGCAGAAGCTGCATCCGATACAACAACAACTGATGCAACAACCCCTGGTACCGCTACTAGTGAAGAAACTGTTGTGGATGAGGTAGCTGGCGAAACAGCAGCCAGGAGCGAAGAGGTTAGTTCTGACAGCGAACCAAGCACAGCGGAAATCGTAAGTGAAGACGACTCGACTACAACTGAGGCCAGCACAGAAGCTGATGTAGTAGAAACCGATTCGGCAGATGATGATACTGAGACAAATTCTGAGGCAACCATTCAGGATGTTTCAGCCCTTTATGAAAACCCTGCGCTGCTTGCCTTAATTCCTCACGGCGATAAAATTATAGAGCTGGGTCGTAGTAACGATAGCTGTTCCATTATGTCTGAAACCGTAGGCAACGTTTATACCCGAACCATTGTTGCCTGTGACAAGTTACCTGCCGACATTCAGAAAAGTTTTGACATGATTGATAGTGAATCTGAGACTTCTACCGAAGCTAGTGAAGCTGAAGATAGTAGCGAAGAGGTTTCTAGCGAAGACCATAACACCGACAGCGCGACAAAAACCCAGACCGAAGACCCAGAACCTTCAGGTGATTCAGATCACGCGATTAATGAAAGCACATCTAACGAAGAAAGTGCGAGTGATTCAACGAGCGAAGAAAGCCTGACCGAAGTTAGTAGCGAAGAAACTGCTGATGAAACTGTTGATGGGGCCGTATCAGATGCTCAAGAAACCAACACCGAGGAAACCAGTCAAGACGACCCAACCGAAACCATAGATTCTTCAGAAGATGCCGCCGCTGAAACGAGTAGTAAGGATCAAACCGCAGAAGAAACACCTACAGAAGAAACACCGTCAGAAGCTGACGAAGCAAGTGACAATACAGAAAGTGTTGACTTAAACCCTGAAACAAATGCCGTTTTAAATCTGACTATTCGCGCTGAAAAGGGTACTTGTTACCTAACAAGTGATAACGGGCAAGAAGTTTCTCTACCTTGTAACATGCTCCCCGCAGCCCTTGTTCCAGTGACTGAATGAGCTAAACTAAGTATAAGCAAGTTAAAATCGTAGAGGATAAAAACGGATTTCCTCATCTTAGACGTTAGCGCTCAAACTTCGTACAAACCACTTGAACGCTAGCTGAAAATCCTTAATTTTCACTTGGAGGCACTCAAACCTGTGGCAATCGTAATCAAATATGGTGGCAATGCCATGACCGACTCGGAAACCCGACTAGGCATGGCAAAAGCCATTTATAACATCAAAGATCAGTCACCCATTATCGTTCATGGTGGTGGGCCGTTTATTCAAGAAGCCCTTGATAAGTCAGGGCTCGAGCATAGATTCATTAAGGGTTTAAGGGTCACTACGGCTGAAAGTCTGCCTGTCATCGAACAAGTCCTTACCATGCTGGGGAAAAGTCTTGCCCAGGAAATTGGTGACGCCCTTGCCCTAACCGGCCGAGATGCATGTTTGGTTCAAGGCAAAATCAAGACGCCAGAATTAGGTTTTGTAGGTACGGTAAGTTCAGTTAACACTAAAGTGTTACGGGCTTTACTGGAGGCTCGAGTCATCCCAGTTCTTGCCTGTATTGCTGCCAATGAAACCAACACTGGCGTACTTAATGTCAATGCTGATGAGGTGGCAGGAGCAATTGCAGCAGCCATGGGTTTAGGTGCCGTGTTTTTAACTAATGTTTCGGGCGTGCTAGATGACCCTAAAGACCCTAGCAGCTTACAAACAGAGCTAAGTCGGGCACAAATTGAAGCGCGTATTCAAGATGGACGGATTTCAGGTGGCATGATTCCCAAAGTACAGTCCGCACTTGATGCCTTGGATCAGGGCGCAACTTATGCCATTATTGCCGACGGGCGGTATCCTGAGCTTTTGGCACCCGCAATTGCAGGAAAAGCAGGGACTCGAGTCAGCCAGTAGTTGTGCAAAATCTTGCTGAGCTAAGGGCTTATTGTTTAGCTAAACCGTATAGCCAAGAAGCCTTTCCCTTTAATCTAGATGTTTTAACGTTTAAGGTTAAGGGGAAAATTTTTGGACTCTGCAATCTAAAAATGAGCCTCTACGGCATAATTTAAAGTGTGAGCCTGAACTGACCGAGCTTCTTAGAGCAGACTACCCAAGCATTAGTCTTGGCTATCATATGAATAAACGCCACTGGAATACTTTACTGCTTGATGGCAGCATCCCCAAAGAAAAGATTCTACTGCTTATTGATCTCTCTTACGAATTGGTGGTCAAAACGCTCAAGAAAAGTGAGCGAAACCAGATTTTTTAGGGGTGGTATCATCCTAGCAAATGAACCGTTTTGTCATAAAGTTTGAAAGCCAGTTTAGACTAGACCCTTCACTA
>JAHEBB010000278.1 GCA_024642575.1 Trueperaceae bacterium
AATAACAGCTCGAGCCTAAACGCTCGAGCTGTTATTTATTGGTATAACTTAGGCTATTAGTTAAGAAAGGCTGGTTTCGCGTGAAAAAGACGAATCTGCCTACACAAGCTTCTAGAAAGCTCGAGCTCGGCTTTATAGCAAGCCTAATGAGGCTTATTCGGTTTGTCTTTGATTATGTCTTTAAAGAAGCGTATCAGAAAACCAATCAGGCTTCAGCAACTTTTTTAGCGAACCCAGACGCAAAAAAACCAGATAAAACGGTAATCTCAGTTTTTATTTTAGCAGCCGTTTCTCTTACTCTATTTAGCTATTTTGGCAGTATAAGTTTTGCGATTAACAGCCTTAACAACCTTGGTTTAACCTCTTTTGGCGATCGCCTAGCTAATTACCTTAGTGAATTAGCAGACCCAAAGTTTTTTTCGCTTAGGTATTGGGTCTGGGTTAATCTCGTTTGTTATTTTATTTTACCTGCCCTTGCCATCAAATTTATCTTAAAACAAAACCTCAAAGATTACGGTTTATCGTTTAGGAGCGTATTTAAAGAGTGGAAACTGTACTTAGCTATCTATAGCCTTATGCTTTTATTGGTTTCTCTAGTCTCCATGAGTCAAGAGTTTCAGACCATGTACCCTTTTTATAAACCTCAACCTTTAATGCCCAAATTCCTGTTCTGGCATCTTCATTACCTTGTTTTGTTTTTTAGTGTCGAGTTTTTCTTTCGTGGCTTTTTGCTACATGGCTTAAAACATCGTTTTGGTTTTTACAGCATCTTTATGATGACTTTGCCCTACTGCATGATCCACTATGGCAAACCATTACCTGAAACTTTAGGTTCGATTTTTGCTGGTGTTGTTTTGGGTGCGCTCAGCCTAAAAACCAATTCTATGTGGTTTGGCGTGTTAATACACTACAGCATAGGGCTAACTATGGATATTTTTTCACTATGGCATCAGGGTTATTTTTGAGATATTTTAAATAAAAAGCTCGAGCTGTTTGGCTCGAGCTTTTTATTTATTGCGCTAGCAATTATTCGCCGCTAGGATTAACTTCCGTTTCAAATCCGTAAGGATCAGTTTCTATCCAGCCACCTGTGACATCGTTATAACTTAAGGGATTACCACTTGGAGCGTAGTAGGTCATATCTGGATCAGGCGAATCGGGAAGCATAAATGTGCCACTACCATTAGGGTCTTGGAAGTCGGACTGACCCCATATGACGCCGTTTACAAAATCACCATTATCCATCGATGGCATAGGGTAAGTACTCTCAAACGTTCCCGTGTTCGGCATACCTCCAGGCATAGTAGCTAATGGCATCTGGGTTCCAGTAGAGGCTGGCATTCCACCCATATTTGCTCTTTGAAAACCTAGACCTGAATAAATCAGGGTGTCAGCGTTGGCAAAGCCAATTTGCATAGGGCCTGAGCTACCAAGTTGGACAGGGTTGGGTTGACACTGTAAGTAGCAAAACTGTGGTGACTTTTCGGTGGTATTTTCAATCAGGTTTCCATTTGCATCAAGTTGGTAAGTACCACCATAGCTAGACATGAGCGATCGTCCATTTAAGATTCTTTGAATGCTGAAGCGACCATCTGGTCCGTAGCTAAGAATTGTAGTTACCGTATGACCTTGCTGGGTACGCTCATTATATTGCCAGCTACCTATTAAAGGATTTTGGCTCGTATTGGCTTGAGTCATTGGTTGACTTCCAGACGGTGTGCTTTGATTGGTAGATTGGGCATTCATTCTTTGCCAAGTGATGTTAAACATTTGACCATTCGAAGGGTCTTGTATGCTCACCATAAAGGCATTCGGGCCTTGCACACTCACGCGGCTAATCGTCATACTTGGTCCATCATTTGCCATACACTGTCCTTGCATACAGATTTGCGGCGATTTGTTGCTTTCTTGCTGCGTTAAGGTACCGTCAGGCGCAAGGCTATACTGACCTTCCCAAAACGCAGCAAGCTGACCTTGAATATACATTTCTTCGCGGTACCGACCATCAGCCTGTACTTGAAAGATACCGGTTGCTGGGGCTATGCCTTGACCAAGCTCAATACTGGTCTGCCAGGTTCCAACTATAGGGCTTACCCCTTGCATTTGAGCAAAACTAACGCTCAAAATAAAACCAAACAAAATCCAGATGAACAACTTGCTAAAAGATTTAAAATGTTTCATTTCTTGCCTCCTTTAAGGTTGTTATCAGATTAGTAAAGAGGTGCTTAATTTTGACTTAATTCGTAATTTGCGAGTTATGAATAAGGGCTATGGCTCGAGCCTATTTGGTAATGCTTTGATAACGCTGAGCTATTTAAACTTGTAAAGGTAAACAACTAACTTCATTAGGGTCTTGCTTTTTAGCCAAAGATATGGATATAGGTAGCAGGGTTATTAATCTATCTAGACAAGAAGCAAGGACACTCGGCAACCTAATTCAGAGATAGGAGATAAATATGCCAAACAAAAGTACTGAAATTAATAAATCTGAAACTAAACCTTCAGAAGAAAAACCCATCTTAGCAAATGAGGTGATACAAGCCTTTTTACACGAACATTTTATTTGGGAAACGCCGAGAAATCTCGATGATGACAAGGATTAAGGCTTTTAAACAAATCAATAAAATACAGTAAAAGTTCGGTGCCTTGGACTTTGTCTATATATATCAGCTAGACCTCGATTCCAGAGGAGCATGTCCAGAATCCGAGAAGTTGTCTTTATACCTTGAGCTTGCAAATGTGACACCATGAGTTCAACCGCATAAATGGCAGCACAGCGTATCTCAACTTCTGCTTCAGAACCAGATGCTAAAGGTACTTCTATCAGCATTAGCAGTTCGGGGGAATAGCTTAAAACCCCATCCACTTTTAAGACGTGAGGCACTAGGTTATCTGCAAATATCGTCAAATTATCGATATCTTTAAAGTATCCCAAACCTTGACCCTTTAACGCCAAAAAAAGGTCAGAGGGCATGATTTGAGCGCGTTTATAGATGGGGACAGACATCCCTTTGTAATAACTAATGTCTTTGAAATAGTCCATATCGTTTAGTAAAAGCATAAGAGTCTCGGCATTGTGATTGGCAGACTCGAGCAAAGCAGTAAAAGAAGCGTCATATTTTTCCAGCAAAAGTCGCCCAAGGTCATTAAGCGCTTTGGTAAAGAGAGTAATTAGTTCTCTATTTTTAGGATGTGCAAAGGGTTGCTGAAAAAGAGCTGCGCACTCACTCGTTGTTAAGGCTGTTAAACTTTCCACACTAGGAATTCCTGATTCAAACCAGTCTTTTAATGCACTCGCGACCGTAAAATAACCCGACATACCCGCGCGCTTTTTTAAATAGGGGAAATATCCACTGCCAAAATTTATGGTATCAAGACAAACAAGATAAGTTGCTGTGTCTTTGTCAGTTCCTACATAGTGATAGTTAGGGTCATAAAAGGGTAAATCGAAGGTTTGCGTGACAAGGGTTTCAGCGTACTTAGCTAACCTATCTTCGTTCACGCGAACATAATTAGCCTGATTCATAACCAAAGCAGAGCTAAGCTTAATTGACTCGAGCAAAGACATTCTTACCTCAAAACAAAAAAGGGCCTTTCGGCCCTGTCACATTAGGATTTATTATCGATTAGATTTGACGACAACCTTGCGATTTTTACCTTCGCCACTTGACTCACTTTTTACGCTTGGATCATCTGCAAGTTCCATATGAATAACGCGTCTTTCTGAAGCACTCATGGGCTTTAGCACATATTCTTTACCCGTCGCTCTAACTTTAGAGGCTGCCTTACGGGCAATCATACGCAAGCGGTCATCACGGCGACGTTTGTAGCCCCCAACGTCAATGACAACACGCGCGTTTTCTTCTTCGTCTCCCCTATTTAAAACTGCATTGGTGAGATACTCGAGCGCTTGTAAAGTCTTACCATTTCGCCCAATAATCTTGCCAGGGTCGCCCCCAAAGATATCAGCATAAATCCGGTTTTCCTGAATTCGGTTAATTTCTACCGCATAGGCGGGGTCGAAATTAAGCAGAAAATTAACCAGAAAGGCTTCTGCTCGTTCTTTGGTGTCACCCTCGAGCGCAATTGGCGCAATATTGGCGCTAATTGTTTCAGGCTCTTCAAAGTCTTGTTCAGGCATAGCATTAACGTCTTCCCCATCAATATCAATGCCAATATCCTCTAAATACTTATCTAAATGTTCATCTGCCATTTTGCCCTCACCTACTTGCTTAGTGCAGCAACCTTAGGTTGACTACGGCGTATAAGCCAGTACTGAAATACTTGCACAAGCATTGATGTTACCCAGTATAATGTCACACCCGCAGGAAAGCTAATCACGAAAAAGATAAAGACAGCATTAATCATTAATTGTTGCTGTAAAGATTGCTTATTTCCTTGTGACATGAAGTAAGATTGCGCAAAAATAACGCCAACGTATAAGACGGGTAAAATATAGGTAGGATCAGGTTGGCCTAAATCCGGTATCCACAAGAATCCTTCGTTAAACTCAAAGTTGACAAAAACCCGCCAGAGAATGATAAAGAGTGGCATTTGCACAATTGCTGGCAAACATCCTCCAGCTGGATTGACCTTCTCAGTTTGGTAAAGCTTCATCGTTTCCTGAGTTAATTTTTCACGGTCATCTTTGTACTTTTTCTGCAATTCCTGCAATTTAGGTTGCAAGCGCTGCATAGCGTACATGGATTTGGTTTGGGTATTAATCAGAGGCCAAACCAGCAACCGAAAAAGCAGAGTCAAAAGGATAATGGTTAAACCCCAGTTGCCCACAACACTATGAATCTGCTGTAACGCCCAAAGAATACCCAAAGACATTTGCCCTAAAATGTTGGGGTTAAATAAGCCTGGGAGGTCTTTAAAGCCTTCTTGATAATAGCGAACCAATTCATTTTGACCGCCGTACTGGTCAAACTCGAGCGTAACGCTCGAGCCGCTGTCAACAGCCAAGTCCTTTTGTAAAACAATCAGGTTAGGGCTTAAATATTGCGCTGCTAACTCTGGGCTGCTGCCAATAGGTCTTAAAACAAGGGCAGTGGTGTTTGAAGTAGGCCTAGCAGCACTCTGTACTGAAATATAGCTTGGGTTGCTTACAGGTTGGGAAACGGGGTTTTCCGAAAAGGTTTCGCCCTGTCCAATTTTAAAAATAGCATTACGAGATTTTGCAATACCAGGTAATGCATATTGAACGGTAACCACTTCCGCAGGACTTGCTGTTGTACTTGCATCGGACGCTAAGCGACTAGCATTCAAGCTTACATTCAAAACGTTGGTAATATTACTGACTACGACCGTTTTCTTGATAGCGACATCACCTAAGGTATAGGAAAAAGTACCTGTTATCTCGGTATCGCCCGTTTTCTGCCAGGAACTTTCAACCTTTTCAGGTTTGCTGTATTCTCCATTTATGAGGGTGGCACCCCCAGGAACACTGCTACCAATAGGAATCAGGTTTTGTCCTGCATCAATACCTTGCTTATAGCCCCCACTACCATTACTGTAATCTTGACCCTTTTGCTGCTTAGAAAAAAGAGCAACGATTTCACCCGCATCGTCAAAGAAGAAATCAACGCCTTTGGTCGGGATAAAGGTTAAGGTATCATCAAGTCTCGAGCACCAAAAGGATGAAGCCGCAGGCGCTGCACATAATTGGTTTAGATTTTCATAGTCACGAAAAGTCGCAACATCAAAATCTCCCTGTTCAAAATTAACTCTAGCAAAGGCACTGGCAAAAAGCGAAAAGGCCAGCAAAGTATAAAATAAGTTTCTTAATCGTTTATAAAATATCAGCTCGTAGTTCAAAATTCCTCCGAAATTCGTGACGCCTTCTCTGTGTCACGAAATTTCTTACTCTGCACCTCTGGCACAGGATCAAAACCACCCGGGTGAAACGGATGGCACTTTATCACGCGTTTTATCCCTAAGTAAATGCCTTTTAAGACTCCATGAACTCTTATGGCCTCTTCGGTATAGGCGCTACACGTTGGATGAAATCGGCAACTGGGTTGGAGTTTTAAACGGGTTAAATAGCGTCTATAAATAGCAATAGGCGCTATGACAATACGCTGAGCTAAACTTAGCGCAGGCATAGCTTTTTCAGGCTTTGTCATGATATTAGCGTCATGATAATAGATGAGCGCGCCCAAGCGAAAGCTCGAGTGCCTTTTTAAGATCTTGATATGAGCTATGGGCTGACTCAGGCTTAGCGATAATCAGTAAGCTAAATGAAGGCACTTTCTTAAATTGCGCTTCCAGATCTATGTCCGCGACTTTAAGAATAGCCCAAAGCGCTTCGCGTAAACGGCGGCGCACCTGGTTACGAACCACTGCCTTGCCAACCTTTTTACTTACAATAATACCCACGCGAATCGTGCCTTCCTGATCGCCTCGCCAGCGCACACTTAAAACCTTGGAATAGCCCGTATGCCCTTTTTGTAAACGCCTAAACGCATAATCACCTTTGAGCGAGTAAAGTTTGAGCCCGAAGCTTTCATTTTCATTAATCAAAACACGACTCGTCTGAACTTTAGCAGATGCTTTTCAAACCCCTAAGGTTTGGAAAAAGGTTTAGAAGCGCTCGTCAGCAACAGTCAGGCGCTTACGACCTCTTGCCCGACGGCGTTTTAAAACATTGCGTCCGGCGGGTGAGCTCATGCGAGCACGAAAACCGTGTGTCTTGGCGCGTTTGCGTTTATTGGGTTGATAGGTCCGTTTCATTACTTACCCTTTCAGTCAGATTGAGGTCAATTTACTTGATCATTAGTGCTTTAGCCTCAATCAAAAGTACGAGTACTTTTGTGTTAGTCAAGTTTACTAACAAGCCGATAGAGCATAGCATAAAATCTTCAGCTAAGCCAAGCTTGAATGCGACATCTTAATCCCAGGTATAGCAGACATTGAAACTGCAACGTTGCTGCAACGTTAAGGATGCATACTAAGTTTACAACCATGGAGGTAAGTAGATGAAAAAAATCAACTGGCGTCTAGGCTTAACCCTCATACTAGCCAGCTTAAATTTTGGACTTGGGCAAACCCAAATCAGCTCGAGCGAAGCCTTGAGCAATGCCTTTTTGACAGGAGGTGAGTTTCAACTTGAAGCAGGCCGTTATGAGCTAACAAGTGCTTTGACCCTAAGCCGTGACCTCTCCTTAAAAGGCCAAAGTCAAGAAACTACCACGATCATTCTAAAAGCGTCACCTGTTGCACTGAGTGTAGAAGAGGCAATCCATATAGATATTCAAAATATTTCATTTGAGTATGCAGGGGAAGAAGCTGCTGATTTGTTTAATATTGGGTCGGGAACCTTTTTGTTTACTAATTGC
>JAHEBB010000279.1 GCA_024642575.1 Trueperaceae bacterium
TGAGTTTTCGTGAAGATGAAAGTCGCATTCGTAAAGGCAATGGTCAAGCTAATTGGGTCACCCTTAGGCACATCGCCTTAAATCTCCTTAAGCTTGACAAAAGTATCAAAGCTAGTATCAAGGTCAAGCGCAAACGTGCTGGCTGGGACAATACCTATCTTCTTAACCTTATTAGTTCTTGACTTTGCGTTTCCCCTGAAGAGACTGGTGATGTTTTTACACTTGAACGCTGGAGTCTCTTAAAGGTTTAACAAAAAAAGAGGAATGTAGTTTGGCATTCCTCTTAAGGTTTAAATGTCTAAAAGCTGCTAGCCTTCAATTAAGGTTGGCACGATTAATGGATTGCGCCCTGTCGCCTTACGAATATAGCGGCGAATAGGGTAGAAAATATCATCTCTAATATCGTTAATACGGCGTTTCTCACGAATACCGCGTTTGAGGCTTTCCTGGGCCATGTTTTCGATTTCTTTAAGCATTTCATGGTTTTTCTCAACCACGCCTCTACTTATAACCTCAACACTTGGAACCCTGCCCATAACCGCAACAATGACAACGATACCTTCGCTCGAGAGCATTTGTCGGTCTCTAATAATAGGTTCAGTTACTTCTTCGCCTTTTTTGCCGCCAACATTGTCAATCAGGACAACGCCTGCATCAACTTGACCGTTAACCTTCATATCGTCACGCGAAATTTCAATAATGTCGCCATTTTGGGCAATCAAGCTTTTCTTAGGAGGTTGAGCCATGCTTTCAGCTAACTTTTTATGGTTTGCTTGATGGCGCCACTCACCGTGCCAGGGTATGAAAAACTTGGGTCTGGTGAGGTCGAGCATGAGTTTTAATTCTTGTTGATAGGCGTGACCTGAGGTATGAACTTTATAGGTTGGCGGATAAAAGACATTGATTTCTCGCTCATAAAGCTGATTAATGATGCGCCCAACGGCCTCTTCATTGCCAGGGATAGGGCTCGAGCTCATAATCACGGTATCGCCAGGTTTTAACATAATTTTTGAATGGGTGCCAGCTGCCAGCCTTGAAAGGGCCGCCATAGGTTGACCCTGAGAACCGGTGCATAAAAAGAGCACCTTGTCATCGGCGAGATCAGCAATCTGATCAGGCGTGACGAGAGGTTGTTTGACTTCTAAATAGCCAAGATCTTGAGCAATCTTAGTGTTTTTAATCATCGAGCGACCCTCAATAGCAACGCGGCGATGATAATCTTCAGCAATGCGAATAACATTTTGCAAACGGTGAATATGCGAACTAAAGGTCGTAACAATCACGCGCTTTTTCGCATTCATGACAATTTCTTCAATGGCGTTTGCCACGTCTCGCTCACTTGGCGAGTGACCGGGGCTTTCTGCCCGAGTAGAGTCACTTATCAGTGCCAAAACCCCTTCTTCGCCTGCTTGTGCCAGTTTGTGTAAATGACTGGTTTTTCCGTCTGCCGGGTGATAGTCAAGTTTAAAGTCACCACTATGAACAATGCGTCCTAGTGGCGTATGGATAATAAGTCCAGAGTTATCGGGTATGGAGTGGGTCATCTGGAAAAAATCAACGGTAAAGTATTTACTGATTTTTACCCGATCATCGGTGGTAATTTCACGTAAATCCACATCGGTTTCGCTGATTTTGAATTCTTCAAATTTGCCACGAAGTAAACCAAGCGTAAGCTTGGCCCCATACATAGGAATTTTGGGTAGTAGCCTCAGCATATAAGGGATGCCCCCAATATGGTCTTCGTGTCCGTGGGTCAAAACCCAACCTTTAACACGGTGAGCATTTTCAACAACCCAGTCAATTTTTGGTACGAGTAAATCAACACCCAGCATATCGGCATCGGGAAACGCTAAGCCACCATCAATTAAGAGGATTTCTTCTTCACATTCAAAGGCAAACATATTTTTGCCAATTTCGCCCATACCGCCTAGGGGAATAATACGTAATTTGCGGTCTTTAGACATGATTCTCCTTTTAGTTCCAGGTTTGGGCATAACCCAAGCCATGGCTCCTCGAAGTAAATACCGCTCGAGAAGAAAACGGTCAAATACATTGTTTCATTAGCCTTAGTTTTGGCCATGACGTTATATAAGGTCTAATAGCTAATTTAATTAGCTATTAGACCTATGTTTTTGAGTTAGCGGCGGTCGCGAGGGCGATTGTTACGGTCACGGTTATTGTCTCGGCTACCTTTGTCACGGTTGCCTCCGCCACCACTGCCGCCTTCCATACGTCTAGGTTTTACTTTACCCTCAAGTTCAGGTCTGATAAGGTCAATTTTTCCACGATTATCAATACCATTAACTTTTACGGTGATAATGTCACCTTCTTTGAGGTAATCACTAACATTTTCTACACGCTCTTCTGCGATTTGCGAGATGTGTAGGAGGCCATCGGTACCAGGCATGATATTTACAAAGGCACCAAAGTCCATAAGTTTAGCAACACGACCTTCGTAGACTTTGCCGATTTCTATAGTGGCAGTTAAGCCTTCTATGGTTTTGGCAACGCGCTTGGCAGCGTCTCCGCTTTCACTGTATATGCGTACGGTTCCGTCTTCGCCAATTTCAATGGTTGCGCCCATTGCCTCGAGCTCACGAATTTGCTTGCCACCGGGTCCGATGACAGTACCAATTTTGTCAGTGGGAATGCTAATTTGCATTATCCTTGGGGCACGGTCACTAATTTCAGCTCTAGGCGCAGCAAGTACTTGCTCCATTTGACCCAAGATATGAATGCGACCCGCTTTGGCTTGATTCAGGGCTTCTTTCATAATGTCAGAAGTGATGCCCTTAATCTTAATGTCCATCTGTAAGGCAGTTACACCCTCACGGGTACCGGTAACTTTAAAGTCCATATCACCAAGGGCGTCTTCAGAACCTAAAATATCACTTAAAATGGCGTAGCTATCGCCTTCTTTAACCAGACCCATAGCAATGCCAGCTACTGGTTTTTTAAGAGGAACGCCTGCGTCCATTAAGCTTAAAGAACCGGCGCAAACGGTCGCCATACTGCTCGAGCCGTTGCTTTCTAAAACTTCGCCTACAACCCGAATGACATAGGGAAACTCATCTTGGGAGGGCAGCATGCCAATTAAGGCACGTCTGGCAAGGTTACCGTGACCAAGTTCGCGTCGTGAAACGCCACGTAGGCGCTTAACTTCACCGGTGCTGTAAGGAGGGAAGTTGTAGTGAAGCAAAAAGGTTTCGGTGCTCTCAATACCCAGGTCATCAATTAAGCGATTATCTCTGCCAGTACCTAAGGTGGTTACACCAAGTACCTGTGTTTCACCGCGAGTAAATACGGCGGAACCGTGAGCACTGGGTAAAACACCTGCTTCAATCCAGATAGGGCGAATATCTGTTGGTGAGCGACCATCGGTACGAAGGCGCTCAGCAATAACCATCTTACGCATTATTTTTTGTTCGGCTTTGCCAAAAGCAGCTTTAAGTTCAGCAATACGCTGCGTAGCGCCTTCAGCCTCAGTATTGGGTACATTTTTTTCAATAATGCTATTACGAACAGCTTTGATAGCCTCGCCGCGTGCATGCTTGCCAGAGGTCAAAATGGCTGAGCGCAAGTCGGCAGCTTCAGCCTCAGTCTGCATTAGTGTGACATCGGCTTGAGAAACGTCAACAGGAGCATTAAAGCCTTGTTTTTCTTGACCAATGTCAGCGCGCATTTGCTCTATAAGGGCAATTACAGGGGCAAGCTCTTTTTGGGCGAATTCAATAGCGCCTACCATGACATCTTCGGGCAGTTCATCAGCTCTGGCTTCAACCATTAAAACAGCATCTTTGGTAATGGCAAGGGTAAGCTCGAGCGAAGACTCACCACTTTCTAGCTGTTGAAAGGTTGGGTTTAAAACATAATGCCCATCTATATAACCGACATTGGCACAGGCGGTTGGACCATCCCAAGGAATGTCGCTAACTGTAAGAGCTGCAGACACTGCGATAGCCGTAATAGGACCGGGGTCACTAATCTGATCAGCACTTAATACGGTAGTGATAACCTGAATTTCATTGCGTAAGTCTTTGGGAAAAAGAGGGCGAATTTGCCTATCAATAATACGCCCATTTAAAATCGCCTGATCGCCAGGGCGACCCTCGCGGCGCATAAATGAGCCAGGAATCTTGCCAATAGCGTAGTGGCGCTCTTCGTATTCAACGGTTAAGGGTAAAAAGTCAACATCCCCAGCTTGGTCATTCATTTGAGCTGTGGCTAAGACAACGTTTTCCCCATAACGAACAATAATGCTACCTGAGACCTGTTTGGCGTATTTGCCGGTTTCAAGAACCAGGTCACGGCCCCCTAAGCTAATCTGGTAGCGGCGTCCTTCTGGAATATTCATACTTGTTTTTCTCCTAATAATTTAGTCACAAAATAAGTCATACAAGATAGAAAAGAGCGAGGCATTGGCCTCGCTCTTTGTTTTTTGAGCTTGTTTTAGCTTGTGGGAATGCCCAATGCACAAATTAACGACGCAGACCCAGGCTTTTAATGAGTTCTTTATAGCCCTCATAGTCGTTGCGCTCGAGGTAGCTTAACAGGCGCTTGCGCTTACCTACCATTTGCAACAAACCACGAAGGGAGTGATAATCTTTTTTGTTGTTCTTCATATGCTCACTTAAGTTTTCGATGCGCGAAGTAAGCAGCGCAATTTGCACTTCAGTTGAGCCTGTATCTTTGTTATCTTTACCGTACTTTGAAATAACTTCAACTTTATTTTCTTGCGTAATTGCCATTATAAAATAGCCTCCAAATGCGTTTTACCTGTGCTGAATCATGATAGAAGGATCGCAGCCAAGGCAACCGAAGCATTGTAGCATACTAACTGAGAGCATGTTTAAGAAGGATTACCTTTAAGAAGGGAGTTCTAAGCTGTCGGGTAGGGTTAGCAATGAATGAAACAGCTAGCTGATTTTCCTGAACTGGAAGTTTTTGCGCTCGAGCGCCTCAAGATCTCAATTGCCTAAATCCTAGGCAAGCTTTTTATCCAAGTCAATTGTCATGTCATAATACCTTCACCTATGCCTATTTCTCCTTATTTGGAATTTTCCCGCGAAGAGTGGTCGCGTTTGCGAGACGCCACTCCTCTTACCCTGTCCCAGGCCGATCTGGATGAGCTTAAAGGTCTAAACGAGGAAGTTAGTCTTGAAGAGGTGGCTGCGATTTATTTGCCGCTCTCGCGTTTGCTTAATCTTTATGTTGCTAAGGCTCAGGAGCTTTTTAAAGTCACAGATACATTTTTGGGTAAGCCTTCCGAAAAAGTTCCCTTTGTCATTGGGATGGCTGGCAGTGTGGCCGCAGGCAAAAGCACCACGGCTAGAGTTTTAAAGGAACTCTTGTCTCGTTGGCCAAACCATCCCCATGTTGATCTGGTAACTACCGATGGTTTTTTGCTGCCAAATCAGGTGCTTGAGGCAAAAAACTTAATGACCCGAAAAGGATTTCCCGAAAGCTATGATCAGCGAAAATTATTAACCTTTCTCTATGAGGTTAAGTCGGGTCAGCCCAGTGTTGAAGCGCCCGTTTATTCGCACCTGAGTTATGACATTGTCCCAGGGGAATTTATAACAGTCGATCAGCCTGACATTTTAATTTTTGAAGGTTTAAATGTTTTGCAGAGAAATGACCTGAGTGCCGTCAATGTTTCTGACTTTTTTGACTTTTCTATTTATGTAGATGCCGATGAGGCCAATTTAGAGGCCTTTTACATCAGTCGGTTTTTAAAACTAAAAGAAACGGCATTTCAAAACCCTCAGTCGTACTTTCACCATTTTACCAAGCTAAGCGAGGTCGAGGCCGTGACGATGGGCCGAGAAATCTGGCGAGCCATAAACCTGCTCAATCTTAAAGAAAATATTTTGCCTACCCGTGAACGTGCCGATTTGATTTTGCGTAAGGGTAAAGGTCACGCTGCCGAAGCTGTATTGCTAAGAAAAATTTAAGATGATTTTGAGGCAAACTGCCATAACACTAAGTGCTAAACCACGAGGTTTTCATCTGATTACCCAAGAGGTTTTAGTGCACCTAGACTTACATGGATGCAAGCTAGGCGTTTTGCAGCTCTTTCTTCAACATACTTCTGCCAGTTTGACCTTAAATGAAAACGCCTCAGCAGACGTTCGCCGTGACTTTGAGCGCTTTTTTCGCCAGTCCGTACCCGATGATAGCCCTTACTTTGAGCATACTTATGAAGGCTTAGATGATATGACTGCCCATTTAAAGGCATCCCTTCTAGGACATTCTGTAACCATTCCTATAACCAATGGGCGCTTAGCGCTAGGTACCTGGCAAGGTATTTATCTTGGAGAGCACCGTGAGCATGGAGGTAAGCGAAGACTTCTTGCTACCTATTGGGCTGAAGCCGATGCTTAAAAAGCGCGATTATGTCAAGTTGCCTAGCGCCTTATGTGTTGTAGGTCTTGATCCAGGGCTCGCCAATCTTGGGCTTGGCGCAGTGCAAGAACAAGGCCGAGATGCAGTGCACTTAGGAAGTCAATTGGTACGCACGCATCCTAAGATGTCACTCACTACCCGCCTTGAAACGATTTACAAGGAAACAAAAGATTTTTTGCTCGAGCATAAGCCTGACGCTTTAGCGATAGAAGGTCAGTATTTTCATCAACAAAGAGAAGTTGCTTTTAAGGTTGGACAAGCAGTTGGGGTTTGCTTGTTAGCCGCAGCTCAGCTCGAGATACCTGTCTTTGAATATGGCCCCATGCAGGTCAAGCAAGCATTGGTAGGAACTGGTCGCGCAAATAAAGCTCAGATGACCTATATGGTTAGAGCACTCTTAAACCTAAAACAAAGCCCTGAAAGTCATCATGTAGCAGACGCTTTGGCTCTCGCCTTAACCCATTTGAGTAGCTACAAGATTAATGCACTTCAAGTCAAGCTGTGAGCTAGGGCAAGACTACCCTTGAGCTAAAAATAAGAATAGAGCCTGGGATAAGCTAAGCTTCCTGGGCTCTATCAATAATCGTTGAGATAGAAAATCTATTCTTCGGGTGTTTTTGCTTTTTTCTTTGCCCGAGGTTTAACCTTGGTGGTTGCAGGGTCAGGTTTAGTTTTTCTACTTTCAAGTTTAGGCTTTGCTACTTTAGGGCTGGCTTTGGTATTTTTTGTTGCAGCTGCTTTACGAAGTTTTTTGGCAGGCTCGAGCGCTTCTATGAGCATACCTAGTTTATATTCAGACGCTTCTTCAAGCTTTTGCACCTCTTGTAATAAAGGCTCGAGCTTAGCCTTGGGTGTTTCTAAATAGGTTTTTGCGGCGAGTGTGGCAGCAACTTTGCGAAAGCGTTCCTGGTTAAACCAAATTGTTTCTTCA
>JAHEBB010000280.1 GCA_024642575.1 Trueperaceae bacterium
CGTCAGACGGTACGAAGTCGGCAAGTATTCAGGTTAAAACGAATAGTACTGGGCAGCCTGCCTGGATTCTGAATAAGAAAGCCGAATCCTTTGAAGCAAAAAACCATTACTATGTTTTTGTTGCGCTGCAAAAGTTGGGTATAAGGCCCAAGGTTCTATGTAGTCCCAAGTGAGGTAGTTGCTAATTATGTAAGAACATCTCACGAGACTTGGCTATCTCAAACAAAAAAGGATGGTTCTGCAAGAAAGGATAGCAATATTAGAAAGTTCGTCGATTTTCCTAACGAATATTTAGAGGCATGGAACCTAATTGACTTTTGACTTTTTACTCACTTTGCCAAGGGATATTGATGCTTCTTACCAAAAAATCCTAGACTATGAAATCAAGTTTCTTGAAGCTATCAGTTCCATTGAAAAACAAGTAAATTAATAACTATGACCAAAAGAGAATTTCTTAAACTGTGCGGGGTTCTTGGTTTGAGTTTTCCCCTTCAGAGCGTCCTGGGCCAAAGTGATCAGAGCAAGTCTTATTTTTCAGGTGAAGTCATCATTATTGGAGCAGGCGCAGCCGGGCTTAGTGCAGGCTATATTTTGGCACGTCAAGGGGTTAAGTTTCAGATTTTAGAAGCCTCTTCAAACTTTGGAGGAAGGCTAAAAAGAACGCTGGATTTTACCGACTTCCCTATTCCTTTAGGTGCGGAGTGGCTTCATGTTAGTCCAGATATATTTCAGGAAATTACTGATGACGCTCGAGTAGATTTAGAAACCATAGGCTATCAAACAGCTGATAGCTACGGCCTGTGGGAAAACGGGGGTTTAAGCTTAGATGAGCTAGGTGACTTTGAGGATAGAAAATTTATAAACTCTAGCTGGTTTGATTTCTTTGCGCAATACGTTGTTCCAACTGTAGCTCCTTATATTCGTTACCAGACTGAAGTTAAGGCCCTTGATTACTCGAGCGAAACCATCATCATAAAAACGCAAAATGAAGTGTTTTATGCAGAAAAAGTCATTCTTACAATTCCTCTAGGGATTTTACAAAGAGGTGAGATTTCTTTTATGCCAGAATTACCAGACAAAAAATTAAGCGCTATAGATAAGGCTACATTTTGGGGAGGTATCAAGGTGTTCCTGGAGTTTTCTAAAACGTTTTACCCGACCTTTACAGAGTTTGTGATAAAACCAGAAAGTTCTGGGCAGGTCGCTTACTATGACGCTGCTTATGGACAGAAAAGCAATAAGCATATCCTGGGCCTATTTGCTGTAGGTGAGCCTTCAAAGGTCTATACTTCCTTGACGGGAGCTAAGTTAAAAGACTACATCTTAGCTGAACTAGATGGGATTTTTTCAAATCAGGCAAGTCCTAATTATATTAAGCACATCGTACAAAACTGGAGTCAAGAACCCTTTATCAAAGGAGCTTATCTCTCTGACTACGAAGACTGGAAAAGAGTGCGAACCTTGTCAGAATCTGTAGCAGACAAACTTTATTTTGCTGGTGAAGCCTATACCTCTGGTGAGGATTGGGGTGGGGTTCACACAGCTGCGCAAGCAGCTCGAGCTGCGGTTGAAGAAATTTTAGAAGAGATTTAGGGTTGTAAGTTTCTCTATCCCCTTCGACGCTCGAGCAACGTCATCATAATAATAGACATGACGATCAACAAATCATCTTCATCGCTTTGGGTATGTTTTTCTAAGGTAAATCGGCGACCAAAAAAACTTGGTTTTTTGCGCAGGGTAAAACAAGTCTTTCCAGAAGTGTCAATCACATCATAGTGAGGGTTTAAAACATAGCCTGAGAGAGCTCCAAGAATGGGGATTTCATCAAGGAGGCCGTCTAAAACTTTTATCCAGGGATTGCCTTCTTGAATAGTATAGCTCTGCCCACCCTCGTAAATTTCATAGCGTGTACGCCAAATTGAACGAAAACCCTTACGCTTAACACTGCCGTAACTCAGACCCTGAGTATCAACAAAGCTATAGGAGGCCGAAAAATCAATGATTCTGTCGGCATGAATTTCGCTTATAAGCTGGGTTTTGGACTCATCTCGAAAAACCGAGATATTTTCTTTAAGCTTAAATAGCTTTTGCCTTACATAACAAAGCTCTTGGTCAGTGGTATCACGCACAGAAATCTGCGGTGCAAGGGCTGCTACTTTGAACGTCAGGGACAGGGGAAATTGCATGGTTCAGCCTAGCAACTTAGTATCAGCGGAGGGCATAAAAAACGCCACAAGCACTATTTTACGGCGGACATAAGAATATGGGTAACGGTTTGCCCAAATCTCATCATTTCTGTAACCAGAGACTCGAGCGCGTCCAGATTAGCAAGTTCCACCCGCAAAACAAAAGCACTTGGCCCTGGCGTATGATTGCAACTTACAATCTCAGGTCTAGCTCTGACAAACTGAACGAACTGTTTTTCATCGCTGTAACGCACTTCAACCAAAATAATCGCCTGAACCCCTAAGCCAAGCTTTTTCTTATCCAGTACAGGTTTATAACCTCTAATGACCCCATGATGCTCGAGCTTTCTGATCCTTTCGGCAATCGCAGGGCTCGTTAAACCAAGTTGCCTTGCCATATCGCTATAAGAGCGCCGCGCATTTTCCTCGAGAAACGCTAAAATCTGCTGATCGATAGGATCAAGATGAGGGCTTTTAATTTCCATAGTTATAAGACCTTTTTACTTTCAATTTTAAAGTTTACCTCTTTTAAATCAGCAGATACCTTCTTTTCAATCAAAAGAGTTTTTCGTAAACTCTTTATAGATAGTTAAAGAATAAAACCGTTCACTTAAATATCATTAGCGATTTGGGAAATTTTATTACTATTCGTAATTAAAATTTGCTATAATCAATCAAAGTATAAATGAAAAAGCTTTGTGCATTTCATTTCCTAGGAGAACTTTATGACTAACCAAACCCTTGCCCAAAAACGTGCTGCGGCTGTTGCCCCCGCTGCTTACAGTGTTCATCCCTTTTACCCCGAGCGGGCTCAGGGAAGCTATGTCTGGGATGCTGATGGTAAGCGCTACCTTGACTGGAGTGTTGGCATTGCCGTCATGAATATTGGGCATTCACACCCCAAAGTGCTCTCAGCGGTCAAAGAACAAATCGATAAGTTTCAGCATCTTTGCTTTGCTGTCGGCATGAACGAAACCTATATTCAAGTAGCTGAGAAACTTAACAGTATTGCCCCAGGCAAAAGCCCCAAAAAGACCTTCCTGGTCAATTCAGGCGCTGAAGCCGTGGAAAATGCCGTCAAAATTGCCAGAGTGGTCACGGGTCGTCAGGGCATCGTTAGTTTTACCCACGCGTTTCATGGGCGCACCCATATGGCGCTTTCTCTAACCGCTAAGGCCAATCCTTATAAAGCTGGCTTTGCACCACGTGCTGCCGAAATTTACCGCGCCCAATATCCTTATATGTACCGCAACCCTTGGGGCGCTAAAACCGAGCAAGAAACGGCCGAAAAAGCACTGGCTGCTTTAAAGGATCAGGTTAAATACACCATTGGTGAAAGCGAAATTGCTGCTTTTATTTTGGAACCTATGGCAGGTGAAGGGGGCTTTATACCTGCGCCTGAAGCCTTTTTAAGGGGTCTGCGTGATTACGCTACCGAGATTGGCGCACTCTGGATTGATGATGAAGTGCAAGCAGGCATTGGTCGCACCGGGCAGTGGTGGGCAGTTGATCACTATGGCCTCGAGCCTGACCTGATTACCTCTGCTAAGGCTTTATCAAGTGGTTTCCCCCTATCAGCGGTGATTGGTAAAGCCGAGATTATGGATAAGCTCGAGCCTGGCATGCTAGGTTCAACCTTTGGTGGTAACCCTACAGGCTGCGCTGCTGCGCTGGCAACCCTTAAGGTCATTGAAGAAGAAAATCTTTTTGAGCGCGCCAAGGATATTGGTGCCGTTATTAAAGATAGACTTGGCAAGTTGCAAAAAAGCTATAGCCAGATTGGTGATGTGCGTGGCATGGGCGCTATGATCGGTATAGAGTTTATTAAAGATGCCAACAAAACCCCCCATGAAGACGCGGTAGACGCTATTGTGGCACATGCCAGAGATAATGGTCTGATTTTGTTACCTACGGGTACATACAGCAATGTGATTCGCTTACTTCCCCCCATCAATATGAGTACTGAAGAATTAGAAGAGGGCTTAGAGAAGCTCGAGTCTGCCATAAAGTTTGCGCTCGAGCCTGCTATGAGCTTGGCTTAACCCTGACTTAAAACAAAAAGCCCAGAGGTTTCACTCTGGGCTTTTTGTTTTTAAAGGTTGTAAACTCAAGTACTTAGGGTAGCATCCTAAGCTTTGCCAAATCGTCTAAATAAACTTCCAGGTTGGTATACCCATCTATCCCTGTCATGGCTTTAGAAAGACTTACTTCAGTGCCATCAGCTGCATTCGGGTTAAGGCCATGTGTGCTTTCCCAATCATCAGGCATACCATCGTTATCAGTATCTATAGGCGCTGTTGGTGGGGTTGTAAAAACTAGGTTTAGCGCGTCATTGGCTGGGTTCGTATCCCTAGGGGCAGTGTCAAATTCGCCACGCTCAACAAAACTAAGAAGACGACTATCCATATCATCTCGGGGAAATGCACCAACATTTGCAAGCACATAGCTAAGCAAAGCGCTACTAGGGGTATAGTTAATTGCAGGAAAATCAAAGCGACTGAACTGTTTAAAAGAAGCTGTATTATCGGGAAAAGTAAGCCCGTCAATATTTGTCTGGGCAAAATCATTACAGCAGTAAAAAAGTTGAAAGTCCTTAAAATCTGGATGAAGATTAGTTTGATTATCTTCCATAAAAAACCGAGTTAAAGTTTCAGTTGGCAAATAGCCATTTGAAGCTGGACCTGCACCTTCCATCGTAAACACGCCAACTGTTCCTCCTGGCACGTTAGCTTCAAAACTACTGCGCGCAGAGTTCTGAATACTTAAATTGCCCACGATGTTGGCATGATAATAAATGGGGTCTGTATTATAGCCATCCTGAGGGTAATTAACCAAAGAGGTGTTGGCAATCCAGATAGGGTAGGCATGGTCATAAAGAACATTATTAGAAAGCTCGAGCTCCATAATATGGCTATTATTTCCTTCGTAATCACGACCTATTTCAGGCATACGCCCTAGAATTCGGTTCCAGAGATTATGGTGAATTGATATTCGTGTTTCAGGAAAACCTCGAGCTGGGTCACCATAATTCATCAACATGCCAGCCAAATAAGCATGCTCACCCAAAGCTTCGGCAAGCATAGTATTTTGGACTGTGATATCGCTCGAGAAAGAAATCTGCATACTCTCGTCGGTTGCGCCACCAATCGATACATGGTCTATAATCCCAAGCTTTGCATGATGCAAGCGAACCCCATCCCCATCTGAACCATCTGGCAATGGGTTACGTATACGCAGGAAACGCACAATAAAGTTTTCTGGAAACACAGTAGGTAAAGGGCAATTATCATCTTCACAAACAACATCACCCTGGAGCATAAAGCCCCGCAAAATAATACCTCCTGGAGAACTTTGCCCCGCTAGAGTGAAATCTCCATGTTGCGCTATCGGAACCCCTTCAATGACCCCTGAAACTTTAAACAAGATGGTGCGGAGCCCTGCTTCATCAAGTGCAGCTTGCAAAGACCCTGCGCCAGAGGCATTTAAATTGGTGACATAAATGACTTTGCCGCCTCTTCCCCCTGTGGCACTCGCTCCAAAACCCTCGGCTCCTGGAAAAGCGGGTAAACCTGCTGGACTACTATTCTGTACGGCAACCGTTACATCTTGAGTATCTGTACCCTGCTTACTACTGGCACTTAAGGTATAGGTGGTTGTACTGTTTGGAGATACTTTTATAGAACTTGCACTCACATCCCCAACACCCTGATTAATACGAGTAGAAATACTCTCCGAACCACTTATGCTCCAACTGAGTGTACTGCTCTGTCCTGCATTTATGGTTGCTGGTTTGGCAGTAAAGCTCGAGATAACTGGGGCTTGCACCTTACTGCTTCCTGAACTACAAGCAGTGAAAAGCAAAATACCGAGAAAGAGCCGTTTCATTTTCAACTCCTGCGCGTAAAACAATTTGGCAACACAACATACGCAAACCCTCATTGAACAAGGGTCAGTGAACTGGGATTTATTTTTTTATCCCGTGAGATGAAGATAGCAAAGACTTTAGTGTTTGAGAACTAGGGTTTACCAGAAGTCATCTTTTTCACATACGGGTAAAAAACAAATGCATGAAAAAGGCGGCCCAAAAGCCGCCTTTGAGGGATGCGTAGATTTACTGTCCAGCTTGCCAAGGGTTAAGCTGATACATCCAGCCAGCATTGTTAGGGTCAACTTGATAATAGGTACCTGAGGGGTCAACGTAATAGGTATAACCGTTATAGGAATTGTAAGTACCGGGTTGCCAGGTATAAGGAAGCGTATAGTTGCCACCTGTCTGAGGGTTAGTCCAGGTGTTGTTGCCCATAAGTACATTGCCTGCCTCACCCATATTTTGAGAGAAGTTACCTGTATAATTTCCGTAAGCATCGCGGTAACCTTGCTCTGCATTCTGAACCCCTTGCCAGGCGGTTTGTTCATTAGCGATATTGGTTTGATTTTGTTTTGCCCATGCGCCACCATCAGTAAAGCCATTGGTCGTTACATAATTGAGGGCGTACTCATCAAAAGAACCACAGTAGCTGCCTGAGTATAGGCACTGCTGATAGGCTGCCTGAATTTCAGGGCCGCGTTGCTGCATAGCATCATACATAACACCATTAAGGGCACCCTGAGTTTGCTGCATTTGAGCAGCTAAGACTGCATTGAGATCTATACCTGTCAGGTCGGGCATACCATATTGTGCTGAAGCAAATCCTGCGAGGCTAAGAACTAAGCTTACCAGGGCGATGAAGTTTCTAAATTTGAACATTTTTTGTTCCTCCTTTTTCTTGACATGAGTATGCGCCTGACTTACTTAAATTTTACTTAAATGAATAAAAACAGGCTCGAGCCTAACTAAGCTCGAGCCAAAAATCATTGCTAAGTCGCGTCTTAAACGAACCAGACTCCGCCATTAATTTCAGCAACTTGCCCCGTAATCCAGTCACCCAAATCAGACACGTAATACAAAACTGCGCCTGCCACATCTGCGGGGGTACCTGCTCGTTTTAAAGGAATCCCTGAAACAATACCTTCGTAGTTTTCTACACCTGTAAAGGTTTCATGAAAGGGCGTATCGACAATAAAGCCAGGAGCTAAGGCATTGACAGTAATTTTTTGGGGAGCAAGTTCTTTGGCCATTGCTCTGGTAAAGCCAATCACTGCTGCTT
>JAHEBB010000819.1 GCA_024642575.1 Trueperaceae bacterium
TCTGAGCACTTTTCAAGGTTGGTTAATCTTGCTTTAGTTTCTCATCTTGAATTACGTTCAGGACGAGATTTCTCTTGGTGGAGCCAAGGGGATTCGAACCCCTGACCTTCTGAATGCCATTTGCTCGGATAAGGTTTTATATTTTTCCGTAATACCCCGCAAAGCCCATTCCCATCGCATATTTAGCCTTTATAATGTTTCAACAAGTTAAATGTTTTTAATAATTTTCATCAGATAAGTTGTACTTAAGCTGTACTTGTTTGTAGTATTTTCTGGTAAGACATTTAAGACCGTCATCCCTCCTGCTTAATCCACTTAGCTCCACGCCCCAAACCCACAGATTTGATAAGTCCTTCATCTCTAAGTTGCCTTAGAACAAGTCTTATCAGATCACGACTTACAGCAGGAAGCTCTTGTTCTATATCTGAGATAGCAAAGGGACCGAGTTTTCTTAGAGCCGCAGCCCGAATCATATCCGTCTTAGAGCCATGATCTCCCCTGACTTCTCCGACACGGTCTTCAAATTCCTTATAGGCGGCAATTAAAACACTCCAGAAATAGGTCAGCCAGGGATAAGGGTCATGCTTGCCTTCATACCAGCCCTGCGAACTGGCTTCTAAGGTTTGATAATAGCTTTCCTTGGTTTGTTCAAAGAGTCGTTCCAAGCTGATGTAGTGACCTACCTGATAATCAAAATGGTAGAGCAGTAATAGCGTCAGCAGTCTAGCCGTTCTGCCGTTACCATCGGCAAAGGGGTGGATACATAAGAAGTCCAGAATGACTAAGGGGATGATGACCAGGGGTTCTAGCTGTAAGTCATTGATGGCAGCTTTGTAATAGTTGCATAGGTCTTCCATAGCCTGAGGGGTTTCCACAGGGCTTAAGGGTCTAAACCTTACTCTGCTTATGCTGCCATCAGGTAAGCGTTCTACGATATCGTTTTGGGTAGCTTTATAGTTACCACCGTCCTGGGCTAAGTAGCGGTAAAGCAGGTTATGGAGTTGTTTAATGATATTGATGCTAAAAGGCATATATGCAGCGGATTCATGAATCATTTCTAAAGCATCTCGGTAGCCTGCTATTTCGCCTTCGGAGCGTCCTGAGGGTTTAGAGGTTTTTAGAACCATCGCCTGAATACGTTCTCTAGGGGCTTCTACCCCTTCAATACGGTTTGAGGATTCTACGGATTCAATTAGAGCAAGTGTTTTTAAGGTATTAAGGGTTTCTGGGATTTGTTTAACAAAGAGTTCTTGTTTACCTCGGTATTCGCCTAGAGCACGCAAAGTGCTGAGTTGATCAGTCGTAAAACTAAGTCCAGTGAGGTAGCTAGGGCTTAAGGATTTCATTATAGGTTAATGGGGTAATGAATGTAGTTAATAGGGTAAGACATGGGGTTATTTTACCCTATTTAGGAATTTTATCTTACTTTATAGATTATTAGGAATCTCGTCCTGGCTTTTTTGCTAGGGCACTATTAAGCTAAGAGGAACCGAAAAAGGGTAGGTATCAATGCATTTTAACAGTTATATATGGGACCTTTATAAAAATTCAGCAGAGGGCCGCAAACATATAAAAACAGTAAACAGACAGCTAAGCACTGACCTTAGCAATGAAGATAATGTCCTTATTAAGAGCTTAGTCATTTTTTTTACGATCATCTGAGAGGGTATTGCCATATTTTATCTGGCTGACATCCTGCCCTTTTATCAGCATGTCACCTTTACAAATGGCGTAAGACTCAGGGTTGAGTTACTGCCCAAAGACGCGCACCGTGACCTCAGGGTTGTACTCAAGCATGTGCTCCATGCCGCTGCTCAAAAAGCCGCCCGTGCCTGCCGTTGGGTCATAAATGGTAATGATTTTGCCCGCTTGCGTCAGGCTATCACTGTCATCTATAAAGAGCAGGTCAGTGGTTAGCTTTACAATGTCTCTGGGGGTAAAGTGCTCCCCTGCCGTTTCATTGCTGCTTTCAGCAAAGCGGCGTATGAGTTCTTCAAAGATAAGACCCATTTCGTGATTGCTGATTTTTTCT
>JAHEBB010000281.1 GCA_024642575.1 Trueperaceae bacterium
AGCGGTCATAATCAGCTCGAGTTACTTCGGTTTCATCGATCCAGTAGGCTTTACTAAAGCTCTGCAGGCCACCTCCACGTTCATAGTCAAAATCGCTGGCTGAACAGTTCGTGCATAGCTGGAGTGCCTTATTAATATCTGCTTGAGTGCTGCCCATGTCAAAGCTGCCCGCTGGTACCTTGACCATCGTAATACCCTTGGTATCTTGCTTACTTACAGGTGTCCACTGCTTATTGCTAGTTATAGGGCTAACGGCATTGGCAAACGCTAAGTTAAAGCCAATCAGGGTAAAAATGAGCAGGGAAGCCATAATGCTACTTAAACCAACCACCCATTGCCTTGGGTCAAGGGATTGTGGCATAGCTCTATCGGCTATTCTCATCACACGATGAACCAAAGACCCGCCAGTAACTGCCTGTGCTAGGCTAAAATGGGGTCGTAAATCATCTAGGTCGGCTAGAGCTTTAGCGTAACTCTGCCGGTTTCCACCACTAACGATAATCGCCATATCATCACAGCAGTGCTCACGCTCATGGCGAATCTGTGCTGAAACCCACCAAACCAGCGGGTGATAAAAGAGTAAGGTCTCAACCACATTTTGAACCAGATTTACCAGATAGTCATGGCGGCGGATGTGTGCTAACTCGTGTGCCAAAATCATTTCAAGCTGCGTTACGGTTAAACCACTTATAACCGTACTGGGTAAAAGAATCATGGGTTTTAGCCAGCCTATTACCAACGGCACGCTGATGACCAAAGACTCGCGCATAAGGACAGGTCGAGCCAAACCCAAACGCTCAGCAATGCTGTTGAGTTGCTGCATAAGCGTGTTTGAAACGGCTTTGGTTAAATGGGTTCTTAGTTTTCGGACATACCACAACCCACCCAGTAACCTTAAAGATAAAGCAAAGACACCCAAACACCAGAACGCTACCAAATATGGAAGCAGGGGTTTTAAACGAAGGTCAAACCAGGAGGCTTTTTTACTTTTAGGCAATTCGGGTAGGTTTAGAGCAGGGCTTTTCTGAGCTTGTTCCTGCGGCGTATTTAGCTGAACTTCTGTGCCTAATGCTGGGGCCTGGGTAAGTTCTGTGTCAGGCATGATTGGAAGACTGGGCGTAGTAACGGCTCGAGCTGTTAGTTCCTGAACATTTAAGAAACCAAAGGTTGCAATCGGGCAAACAAACATGAGTGCCAAACTCATGCAGCCAATGAAGTAACGAAGATTGGCATGTTGCGCTTTTATGAGCCAGAGCAAAATGGCAACAATGAGGGCAATGAGGCTGCCTTGCCATAAAAAGTGAAAGAGTGTCCAGCCAAGGGTTTCTACGGCTGGCAAATTAATCAGGTCATTCAGGTTCCTCATCTTTTGTTCCCCATTCTAAAATTTGTCGAATTTTTTCCTTTTCTTCTTTTGAAGTTGGCTTTATGCTTAAAGCCCTGGTGACTAGGCGCATGGCAGAACCACCAAAGACGTTATCCATAAAGCTTTTGAGCAGTTTTTCTTCCATGTTTGCCTTGCAGTACTTTGCTGTATAAACATGGGTTTTGCTTGATTCATCTCGGCTAACCAGATTCTTATCATGCATAATGCGCAAGATGGTTAAGACTGAGTTGTAGGCGGTGCTCTCTTGACTGTTTAAGACTTCATGGATATCTCTGGCGGTGCTGGGACCATATTCCCAGAGTACCTGGAGAATCTCGAGCTCACGGTCTGTCGGGCCAGTGGCTTTGGGTCTAGGCATTTATTGCCTCCTTGGGTCTGCGTTTGGCCCCGAGTTTGGCTACGTCTAGTTAGGCTCGAGCTAAAAGCAGATATTTAATTTCAGCTGTATAATGAATATAAACTAATAAATTAGTTTTGTCAACCAAATAATTAGTTTAAGATCTTTAACTTGATAGATTTATAGGTAATAAAAAGTTTGTCTAGCAACATTGACTACCCTTACTCCTATGGGTAGGAGGGTAGTAAAGCCCCCTATCAGGAGTTTCACCTCGAAATTTGCAACTCTTTTTTTGACGATGTTCAGGATTTTCGAGGTGGAAAGGAGCACGCAGTATCAGAGGGGTTAAAGTTCGCGTAAAATCATAAAATGACCGAAATAGCTAAAATCGCTCAACAAACCAGAGAGGCGAAAAGATTTCTCATTGACTAGCATAAATAGGTTGTTACATTAATACCTGTATTAGGAATAAGTGTATTAGCACAAATGCTTGGCAACTAAGGATATATGCATAAGTACGATTTACTGGTCATAGGTGAAATTAATCCCGATCTGATTTTACAAGGTCAGGACATTCAGCCTGCTTTTGGACAAGCCGAAAAGTTAGTGGACAATGCCGAACTGGTGATAGGCTCGTCGGCTGTGATTGTGGCTTGCGGTGCGGCTAAGCTTGGTTTAAAAACGGCTTTTATAGGCATTGTAGGGGATGATATTTTTGGGCAGTTCATGCTTAAAGCTATGGCGGAAAAAGGTATTGATACGCGCCACTGCCAGGTTAATAAAAGCTTGGCGACTGGCTTTAGTGTTATTCTCTCGCAGCCGCAAGACCGCGCCATTTTGACCTATGCGGGTAGTATTTCTGCTTTACAGGTTTCAGATATTGATTTAAGGGTTTTACAAGAAGCTAGGCACTTACACCTGAGTAGCTTTTTCCTCTTAGATAAGCTGCGCCCAGATGTTCCTAGCCTTTTTAAAGCAGCAAAAAAACAGGGTCTAAGCACCTCACTTGATACCAATTGGGACCCAAGCGGCAATTGGGATGATGGGCTTTTTGAAACGTTTACCCATACAGATGTCTTTTTTCCCAATGAGGAAGAACTTTTGCGTATTAGCAGAGAAGAAAGGCTCGAGCCTGCCTTAACCAAACTCAGCCAGCAAGTACCAACTTTGGCAGTCAAACTGGGTGCGGAGGGTGGGTTTGCAAGGCAAGGAAATGAGGAGGCTCGAGCGGGCATTTTACCTATCAAAGTGGTAGATACGACTGGTGCAGGGGATTCTTTTGATGCTGGCTTTTTGTATGGTTATTTGCAAGGCTGGTCGTTAAACAAAAGCTTGCAACTGGCTTGTGCCTGTGGTTCTCTGTCTACGCGGGGTGTCGGGGGCACAGGTGCTCAGGCAAGCCTAGAAGAGGCCTTAGAGGCAGTAGCTAACCTTCAAGCTTAAAGAATATGGCGAAGCTTCTGAATTTTTTTCGCTAATTCTTCTTGCGAATTGGCTAGCATTGTAATATGCCCCATTTTGCGTTTAGCCCTTGCTTCTGCTTTGCCATACAGATGCAAATGCGTTTCGGGTAGCTTGAGCACACTTTCCCAATCGGGTTCACCCTTTGCCCAGACATCACCGAGTAAATTGAGCATGGCGGTAGGTCGCTTTATTTCGCTATTGCCTAAAGGTAAAGTGCAAATGGCGCGAAGTTGTTGCTCAAACTGGCTGCAAGGACTACCCTCAATCGTCAAGTGGCCTGAGTTGTGAGGGCGCGGGGCAACTTCGTTAATCAGTAGCTTACCTTCGCTAGTGTAGAAAAATTCGACGCACATTACCCCAATAACATCTAAGGCTTCAAGGGTAGCTCTGGCTATGTCTCGGGCTTCTTTCTGTAGAGTTTCTGGCAGGCTCGAGGGTGCGATAGAAAGATCAAGAATGTGATCTTTGTGCTCATTTTCAATCACACCAAAATCTTGATACTCACCGCGAGCATTTCTGCTGCCTATGACGGAAACTTCTTGCTGATAGTTTATAAAGGATTCAAGAATGACCGTTCCGCCACCAAGTTGCTCGTAGGCGTTAACAGCATCTTCCAGAGAATTTACTTTCGCCTGACCTTTGCCGTCATAGCCAAAGCCCGCCGTTTTCATAACGACTGGGGTTCCAAGCGTTTCAAGCGCATCCTGCAAACCTTTAGCATCATCAACCTGTTTAAAGGGCGTAACAGGCAAACCAGCTTTAGCTAGAAAAGTCTTCTCGCGTAAACGGTTTTGTGAGATGTGTAAAACCTGCGGGGAGGGGTGAACGGGTACGTGTTTAGCCAGAGCATTTAAAGCTTCAACCGCGATGTTTTCAAATTCGATGGTGACAACATCAACCTCTTTGGCAAAACGCTCGAGCGCCTTAACATCCTGATAATCCGCAACGATTTCTTGGTCAGAAACCTGTCCAGCAGGTGTATGACGATCAGGTGAAAAAATCACCACGCGGTAACCCATCCGCTTGGCGACAAAGCTGAGCATGCGGCCCAGTTGACCACTTCCCAAAATACCAATAGTTTTTCCTGGCAAAATCACTTAAACATCCAGTTGACTGTCTAAAACTTTTTGACTCTGAGCGTCACGAAAAGCCCTTAACTTAGCGCGTAGGCTTGGGCGTGTATTGGCCAGAATAGCAATGGCTAAAAGGGCGGCATTTTTTGAACCTGCTTCACCAATAGCTAGCGTACCTACGGGTATACCCGCAGGCATTTGCACAATCGAAAGAAGGGAGTCTTGACCACTCAGCGCTCGACTTTGGACAGGTACACCTAAAACAGGAACCAAAGTTTGTGCTGCCACCATGCCAGGTAAGTGAGCTGCGCCGCCTGCCCCCGCGATAATGACCTCGAGCCCCCTTGACTCTGCCTCATTTGCGTACTTTGCCATTAGCTCAGGCGTACGGTGTGCAGAAACCACTTTGCACTCATGCGGGACGCCAAAACTTTGCAAAATGTCATGGGCATGTTTCATGGTGGGCCAGTCTGAGGTACTGCCCATAATGATGCCAACCAGGGCTGTCTCGGTCATGTTGTCTCCTTAAAGGTGGCGCGTTTTAAACGGTCACGTACGGCTAGCCAGTCGGCTGAGTCGGGAACATCTTCAATATAAATTTGTTTTAGACCTAGACTATCAAGCTGCCTTAGAGCCGCATAAAGCTCTTGGGCGTAAGTTGTAGCAGGGTTTGAAAGCTCGAGCCAAACTAGCCCCTTGTCTGGCGAAGGTCGTCTGGCAATCACGCCAGCATCGCTCAAACCCTCAGGGATTTCTTTAACCAGAAGGCTAGGTGTCTGCGGCGCATAGTGGCTATCCAAGGTACCTGAGGCTCTTATGTCGGTTTTTGTTTTGAGTTCAGGTTCATAGCCTAAAACCTTGCTTAAGGCTTCTACACTGATGCCTCCAGGGCGCAAAACCCTTGCCTTAGCTGTGCTTAAGTCAACAATCGTAGACTCGAGCCCCACCTCACATGCCCCACCATCTAAAATCAGTTGGACATTTGTACCCAATTCTTCTTGAACATGTCTTGCGGTCGTTGGACTGATGCGCCCAAAGCGGTTGGCTGAAGGCGCGGCAATGCCACCCTTAAAAGCCTCTAATACGGCAAGAGCTACAGGGTGACTGGGAACTCTTAAACCAACCGTATCTTGCCCACCTGTCACGATGTCAGGCACAAGGCTCGAGCGTTTTAAAATAAGTGTCAAAGGCCCAGGCCAAAAAGCATCTGCCAGTTTATAGGCAGCTTCAGGAATGTCTTTTGCCCAGTTTGTTAGAGCTTTTTTACTGGCAATATGCACAATCAAAGGATGATCGGCTGGGCGACCTTTGGCAGTAAAAATCTTTTGCACTGCCTCAGGATTACTGGCATCTGCCCCGAGGCCATAAACCGTTTCAGTGGGTAGCCCTAAAAGCTCGCCAGCCTTTAGTAAGGATATAGCTAATTCGAGGGTTTTGGGGCTGACGGGGGCAATCATTCCGTGGGAAAGTCTACCGTATTTATCAAAATAAGTCTTAAATCATTGACATTGGTATGGGTGGGACCAGTTTCAAACAGCGCCCCAGCCTTTTCAAAAAAGCTATAACTATCATTGGCTGCCAGGTAGTTTTTAGCAATAGCCTTGCCATAGCTCTTAAAAATAGCTGGTGTAATGATTGCACCTGCATTGCTTTCACTACCATCTATGCCATCGGTATCGGCAGCAAGCGCATAGACATTCTCTAGACCATCCAGAGCGATAGCTAAGCCAAGGGCAAACTCACCATTGCGCCCACCTTTGCCTTTATGTTTGACGGTCACGGTGGTTTCTCCTCCTGAGATAAGCACACAAGGAGCTTTGAGAGGTTGACTGTAAAGAGCTATCTGCCTAGCAATAGCAGCGTGAACTTGGGCTACTTCTTTGGCTTCGCCTTCAATACTATTACTTAAAATATGGGCTTTAATGCCTTTGCTTTCAAAATAACTTGCTACAGCCTCGAGGCTTTTCTGGCCACTGGCAACCAAAATGTTCTCAACCTTTTTAAAAGCGGGATGGTCTGCTTTGGGGCTTTCATTACGTTCGCCATTTATACCTTCCTCTAAAAGCTTAGAAATCTTTGGATTATCAATTTCATACTGTTTAAGTATGCTTAGAGCATCTTTAAATGTAGTGGGGTCAGCTACCGTAGGGCCTGAGGCAATACTCGAAAGATCATCACCTACGACATCTGAGAGGATGAGCGAGACAACCTTAGCAGGGTAAGCTTTTTCTGCCAGCCTGCCGCCTTTGACGTTGGAGAGATGTTTGCGCACGGCATTCATTTCTTTAATATCTGCACCAGAGTGTAAAAGCTGAGTGGTTAGTTCTGCCTTTTCTCTTAAATCCAGTCCGTCAGGTGCGCAGAGCAAGGCAGAGCCGCCGCCAGAAATCAGACAGAGCAAAAGGTCATCTTCATTAAGACTTGCAACCAGTTTTAGAATGCGCTCAGTAGCCCTCTGACCTGCCTCATCAGGAACGGGGTGTGAAGCTTCAATAACTTCAATTTTTTCTGTGGCTAGTGCATGGCCGTAGCGAGTAATGACCAGACCAGAAAGCTTGTCTAAGGGGTAATGAGCTTCTACTGCCTGTGCCATAGCAGCGGCAGCTTTGCCTGCGCCAACCACTAACAGGCGACCTTTAGGTAGGGGGGGCAAAAACTGGGCTAAATGTTTGGTCGGGTGCGCGGCTTCAACTGCGGCGGCAAAGGCTTCTGTTAACAGGTCTTTTGGAGACATGGTTCAATTATGCCATTTGACCAAGCTATTAGGCTTAGATGTTGTTATTGGTTTTTCTGATGAGCCAGCTGCCAAGGTTTCAAAAAACGTCTAAACTATTAAGAATGGCACCTTACGACACCAATACGACCAATAGTCTGATTCACCTGTACCGCGGTGAATTGGGGCGCATGGTCAGTTACCGCATTCGACTTGATACCACAACCAATTGGAGTATTGTTACCAATGCTGGCATTACCACCGTGGCTCTAGGTAATGCGACGATTCCGCATGCGGTCTTTCTTTATGCCATGTTTTTGAC
>JAHEBB010000820.1 GCA_024642575.1 Trueperaceae bacterium
AGCTTGGGTTGGTATGTCCTAAACGGGCTGCAACTTCAAGAGGGGTTTTCTTAAGAATCAAGATCAAAACACTGGCATAGTAATGTCTGAGATCATGAATGCGTGCATGGGGTAGGACAGATTTTTCATGCAGTTTGGTTTTGAGCTGCGATAACTCAGGTGTTTCGGCTACAGGCTCTAACTGCTCGAGCCACTTAAGCCTTACAGCATTTTGGGTTTGTTCAAACTCTCTTAAGACATTTCTAGGTGAATAGGGTGTGTCTTCAGAGGTAGTAAATACCAGCTCGGTTTTGGCAACTTTCTTTCTAGGCTCGAGAATAGCTAAAACATCATCAGGAATATCAATTGTGCGTAAGGAGCTTTTGGTTTTGGGTGTATTAAAGCTAATTCTTCCACCCGTTTCCACGAGATTTTGCCTAACCGAAATGAAATGACCTTGGATGTCTTTCCATCTTAAACCTAAGGCTTCTCCTCTTCGAAGACCCGTAGACATAATTAAATAGTAGAGGTCATATAAGGGACTGTCTTTAGCAAGCTCGAGGAACTTTCTTGCTTCGTCCGTATTCCAGATAACCATTTCAGTTGCTTCGGTTCGAAGGCTTGAAATAGGCGTACAGGGATTACGGTGCACCAGCTCAAGTGCGATTGCGCTATTCATCAGCATTGCTAAGCGACTGGTGACTCTGTTAGCTCGTTTAGGGTTGTGAGTTGCCGCCAATTGACTTTGAAAAGCCTGGACACGTTTAGGGGTAATGTCACTTAGTTTGAGATGGCCCAAATGTGGAATGATAAATTTGCAAGTTTCATAAGTGTAGTCATTCAGGGTGTTCTGTTTTACGCGCAGCGCCTTTTCATTTAACCATTCTTCAGCAAAATCTTTGAGTAGGGGTGTTTCAATTCCAATTCCGCTTGAAAGCCTTGAGCGAAGCTGCTCGAGCTTTTCCCTAACCTCAGCTTGGGTTTTACCGTATAGGGTTTTACGTTTGCGTTGTCCATCAAGGATTGCAACGGTTAGTTTTGCTTCCCAGCGGGTATAGCTCGAGCCATCTTTGCGCGTAATAAGCCGCTGGTAGATAGTGCCTTCACCGTTGGCCCTAGCCTTACGTTTAATTAAGCGTCTAGGCATGACTATCTGTTTCTAAATTGACCATTTCTTCCTCAGTCATTGGCACGGCTACAAGTTTCATATGCGTATGTTTAAGAATACTTTGCCATATTTTGGGAACAGTAGGGGATTGTTTGTTATTTGGCGAAAGGGCGCGACTTACCTCAACAGGTAAGACATGCATCTTATTAGCAAGTTCTTTTTGATCCAAATTTAGATCGATAAGTCTGTGCTGGATTGCTTTTTTAATATCATCGGTCACAGCTTCTAATATTGACATAGATTTCTCCTTTAGAATCTAATTTTAGCATAATACGCTTTATTAATAACGTATTATGCTAATTTTATCGTAATTTATATTAATTAGTAAACGTTTTTAGATTGTTACTCGAATCTATGTCTAAGTAGAATCTAAAGTCAGTTCTTTAAAGAAATATTCGGCCCATGCCCAGCGATAAAACTCGTCGAGGTTGGCAAACATTCTGCGTTTTCTTTGAGTATCGATGACGCCAACGGAGTCAATATTTTCTTCGTACCAGAGCATGTACCACTGGTCAAACAAGTTGATCTTATAATGGATTCGTTTGCCAGACTTATCAAACCTTTCTAACTTCTGACCTTTTGGAGGTAAGTCTTTATGATTTTGCCAGTGAAGGGGAGGGGTTGCTTCACATCTTTGTGGTAGTAAAAGCCTTCTAAAACTATGACGATTTTTGACCAAGGCATTTTGCAATTCGGGAGTTAAGAGCGTTTTTGGTTTGGCAAAAATTTGATCATTTTTTAGGTATAGCTTAATACCCTTTTTCTTTAACTCAGACATTAGCTCATGTGGCTGCATGGTTTCATCCTTAATTGGATAGGCGAAATTTATCGTCATCATCGTCATCATCGTCATCTGGTTAATAATTGGACGATGGGT
>JAHEBB010000282.1 GCA_024642575.1 Trueperaceae bacterium
GTGCCATTCCCAAGGTGTATGGGCTTCCTGATATAAGTTATAAAGGGAACGACCTTTCCAGAGACTACTCGGGTCTTCTATAAAGAACTCACCCTCGCTTATGTCTAGGGTCATGGTATCTGCGGTATAGGTCTGAAGTTTTAGCGCATGCGCCCCAGTTTTAGCAGCCGCCTCAACAATCTCAAGTGCGCGGTCTAGTGACTGATTGTGATTACCCGACATCTCAGCAATGATAAATGGCGGATGTTTCAGCCCAACATATCTATTGGCAATGCGTATAGCAGAGGTTTGCTTGTTCATAGGTCTCCAAAGGCTTTATGATAATAATTTTCTTAGCGAAACATAAGTTTGTTGATAACCGTCAGCTTGAAATAAGCGTAGTGACCTTGGGTTAGTCTCTAAAACAATAGCCTCGAGCACAGCAATCTTCGGTTCGGTAGACCTAAGCCAGGCTTCTCCAGCTTTTAAGAGTGTCTTACCCAATCCTTTACCCAAATGGTCTGGAGAAAGATATACGGATAGTTCAGCCGTCTTTGCCTGACGCTCAAGATCATAGCGGAGGACACCAAAAGGGCTCTCATCAAGCATCCCTATAAGCAAATGTCTATCTGCCATGCTTAGGCTCCGATGATACCAGGCTTCATGTTCAGCAAAGGCTAGAGGCTCTGGGTTAAGGGCAGTTTGACGTATTTCTGGGGCATTGCGCCAGTCAAAAAGCAGTTTACAATCACCGGCTTCAGCTTTTCTTAGACTTATCGTTGGCTCGAGCAAACTACTCTTCAGCCTCTTGCTACCTGAAGCATCACAAAGTTGTTGACTCTTTTTGGCAAAAGATTTGTATAAATAGCAGTTTTGCATTGTGTTAATTGCCTGAGCAATTTGAGAGCTATCAACTTTTTTAGCCAACCCCAGATACAAATGCACCCCAGCAAGCCCTAATTCTTTGGCAATGGCTTGCTGATTATCGGCGGTTGCAAGCACAATGGCAGGCAGTCCCAAGCAAGCTCTTTCCCAACTGGTTGAACCCCCTGAGCCAATCGCCAGGTCTGCCTTGAGCATGAGTTCAGCCATGTTCTGGGCTTGCACATGCAATTGCACATCTGGGCTATTTGCTAAAAATAACTTCAAGTTTTCTAGGTGAGGATACGCTTTCCCCACTACTACATCGAGTTTGAAGTTTTGCTCGAGCCCCAAGATAGCCTGAACCGCTTTTAAGGTTTCGTTGCTTTCGTCACTGCCGCCAAACGAGACCAGTATCCGCTTGACCCGGCCATCTCTTTCAGGTAGCTGTTTTCTTGCCTTTGCAAATTCCTCTCTTAATAATGCGTATGGGGGTCCTAAAAAACGTTGACACTGTTTAGAAACCAAAGAATCATAGCGTTTGAGGTCAGGGTTAAAGTTTTGATCAAGCAATAAATCGCAATCATGGGCACGGTTTGCCAGATCATCGATAACCATAATTTTTTGGCAGTAGCTGCGCATCTGGCGTTCCCAAGTTGCGTCTATATCGTAATGATCAACAATTAACCAGTCACAACCTGCTTGGGAGAGAAGCTCAAGGGTTTGCTGAGCATCTTTCTCGGCGTCAAACAGGACATGTGGCTCGAGCCTATAGACTTTAAACCCCTGCCCTTCAACAAATTCACAAAGATTACCGAGCAAATCCTGACAAATAAAGGTAATCTCAGCACCTTCCTGCAAGGCCTTGGCCAAACTCAGGCAGCGCATAATATGACCTGAACCTAGTTGAACCGAGCTATCTGCACGAATGAAAATGTTCATTGCCCGTAGTGTTTTTGCTGAATGTGCACATTATGGCCCTGCCACTGAGGATAGCGTAAGACTAGCTCTAAGGCATCTTCATAAGAAAAATCTGGCTTTTGTGGGTAGAGCTGCCCATAAATCCAACAAATCAGCTCAAAGTCCTCGGGGGTATCAACGGTCCAGCGTAAGTGACTATAGTCTTGTTCAGCTATAACATCGAACATGGAAAAACGGTCTGGCTGCCGCCAAATAAAAGGTGTAACGTGCTCTCGGTCTGGCAGAGCGTGGGCTTCACGAAAAGCAAGCTCGAGTGCCTGAAAGCTAAACACCTCGGTATCCAAACCTCTTGGGTAGGTTCGCCTATGAACATTAGAAACATAGTCAAAATCCTTAGCTAAAAAAGATTCTATACAACGGTCAATAAGGTCTGGTTCAATGAGCGGGCAGTCAGAGGTAATACGCACAATAATATCTGCATTTGCAGCTTTTGCCGCACCATAATAACGCGCCAATACATCCTCTTCAGAACCTTGAAATATTTTTATATCGGGTAGCCTTTGAGCAAACTCAAGTAAAGCTTGTTCTTTAGCTGAATCAGGAATCGCCAGTACTATTTGATCTGTCCGCTTACTACGCTGAAGACGCTCGAGCTGCAGCTCGAGCATAGGCTTACCCAAAATAGGTTTTAGCACCTTGCCGGGTAACCGAGTTGAGCCCATCCGCGCCTGAACAATAATTACAACCCTCTGAGGCATTAAAGAACTTCCTTCACCGCCTGCTTAACCCGTTCAATAACACTGGCTACATCGTCATCAGTCATACGAGGAAAAATCGGCAAGGAGATTGCCCTAGCATAGTAATCTTCGGCAAGTGGAAACTGACCCCGCTTAAAACCCAGATTCTGATAATAAGGATGATAATGAACCGGAATATAATGAACCTGTACCCCTAAGCCTAGTTCGCGAAGACGATCAAACAAGGCCTTACGCCTTTCAGGGTTTTCTGCCACGCGAATGACATAAAGATGCCAGCCCGAAGCTACATAGTCCCTTTGCACAGGCAAAATAAGCTCTGGCACGTCGGCAAAAGCGTCGGTATAAAATTGAGCAATCGCTTGACGCCTTGCGATAAAAGCCGCGAGCTTGTGCATCTGGTTTAAGCCTAAAGCACACTGAACATCTGTAATGCGGTAGTTAAACCCAAGATGCTGCATCTCGTACCACCACGCACCTTCATTAACCTGCATTTCCTCAGGGTTTCGGGTGATGCCGTGGGTACGAAATACCTTTGAGCGTTTATCAATAGCGCTGTCATTGCTAACGATGGCTCCCCCTTCTGCAGTAGTCACAGGTTTAACCGGGTGAAAGCTTAACTCAGTGGCAGCCGCCAGTGTACCTACCTGACGCCCCTTGTAGCTTGCGCCTAAAGAGTGGGCAGCGTCAGCAACAACAGTGATACCATGTTTTTCTGCAATTGCATTAATTTCATCGTAATCAGCAGGATGCCCCGTAAAGTCAATAGGCACAATAAGCTTGGTTTTATCGGTAATCGCAGCTTCAATCAGACTAGGGTTTATGTTTCCAGTATCAGCTTGCACATCAACAAACTTTACCTTTGCACCCAAATACAAAGCTGCATTGGCCGTAGCTGCAAACGTCATAGGCGCAGTGATAATTTCATCCCCAGCACTAAGCCCCGCAGCAAAGTACATAACATGTAAGGCTGAGGTTCCAGAATTTACCGCTGTTACAAATTTCGCGCCAGTATATTGACTTAAGGATTGTTCAAATGCATCAACGGTTGGACCCGTCGTCAGAAAATCACCCTTAAGTACCTTGATGACTGCCGCGATATCTTCGTCATCAACCCACTGTTTGCCATAAGGTAAAAACTTAGGCATGCTCTATCATCTCACGCAGCTCCTCGTCACTTAGCCACTCTGTATTAGTTTCGCTCGAGTAGGAAAAACCATCGGCTACTGCCTGACCTTGCAAATTACTATCTTGCCACCACTCCATTTCAGGCTGTATAACATAGTGATTACCCATATCCAGCGTTCGGCGAGAATCATGAGGGCTGATCATTTCCTCGTGGAGTTTTTCTCCTGGGCGAATGCCAACGATTTCAACTTTTGTTTCAGGGGCAATAACTCTTGCCAGATCAGTTACATACATACTGGGAATCTTCGGGACAAAAATCTCACCGCCGTGCATCCGCTCTAATGAATCAAGGACAAACTGAACACCTTGATCTAATGTAATCCAAAATCGGGTCATTCTCTCATCGGTAATGGGTAAGGTGCCAGACGCCGCCATCTGTTTGAAAAAGGGAACCACACTTCCTCGGCTACCTACTACATTGCCGTAGCGCACCACGGCGAAACGTGTCCGTTTTGCGCCTGCATAGGCATTGCCAGCCACAAAAAGTTTATCGCTAACCAATTTAGTTGCTCCATAAAGATTATTGGGGCTCGAGGCTTTGTCAGTACTCAAAGCGACAACCCTTTCAACTCCTCTATCAATACATGCATCAATCACATTTTGCGCGCCATGAATATTGGTTTTAACCGCTTCAAAAGGATTATACTCAGCAGCTGGCACTTGCTTTAAAGCCGCAGCATGTATGACAACATCGACCCCATCAAGGGCCCTTGAGAGTCGATCTTTATCTCTTACATCACCAATAAAAAAACGAAGGCGCTTTTCATCAGCAAATTCTTGACGCATTTCGTATTGCTTAAGTTCATCTCGACTATAGATAACGATTCGCCTTGCCGCACTTGAATCGAGCACTTTGCGAATAAACTTTTTACCAAAAGAGCCTGTTCCTCCTGTTACCAATATAGATTTATTATTCAGATACATCACGTTATTAACTCCTAAGCCTGTTCAAATACACGGGTCAACCTCAGACCTCAAACCAAAACGATATATCATAGCTGCTTTGTTAAGTCCATAGCAGCTTTAGTAAACAACCGAGTTAAACCGCATTTAATAATTCTCTTAAAGTTTGAGCAATAATACTTTGAGCAATTGGCTCGAGCTCAGGCCAAATCGGTAAACTAAGCACCTCTTTTGCCAACATGTGGCTTTCTGGAAAGTCTCCGTATTGCCCTTTATAGACAGGCAACTGATCTTGACTAAAAGGATAATACACAATCGTACTAATACCTTTTTCTTTTAACCCTCTTTGAACTTCATCACGTTTGCCCTTAGCAATGCGGATAGTGTACTGATGAAACACATGGCTATCATGCAAAAGTGGGGTCGTAATACCTGGCAAATCTTTCAAAAGCCCAGAGTAATGCTTTGCTACTTCAAAACGTGACTTGTTCCAGCTATCGAGGTGAGGTAATTTGACCCGCAAAACGGCAGCCTGCATACCATCAAGCCTCGAGTTATACCCTAGGGTCTCATTGTGATAGCGCTGAACTGAGCCATGATTACGAAGTTTTCTTGCCTCTTCAGCTATGGCATCATCGTCGGTTGTAAGTAGGCCTGCGTCGCCATAAGCTCCCAGGTTTTTGGTCGGATAAAAGGAAAACGCGCCAACATCACCTATGCTGCCTGTTTGCTTTCCTCTGAGAAGGCAAGTTGTATCTTCTGTTTGATAACTAGCTCCAAAAGACTGAGCAGCGTCTTCTATCACTTTTAAGCCGTACTCCTTAGCAACCTTCATGATGGTTGTCATATCAGCAGGCAAACCAAAAAGATGTACAGGCATAATGGCTTTGGTTTTTTTGGTAACCGCTTTTTCAATTAATGAACCATCTAGATTAAAGGTTTGAGGGTCAATATCAACAAATATTGGTTTTGCACCAACCGTACTTATGCTTTCTGCGGTAGCAAAAAAGCTAAAAGGTGAGGTTATGACTTCATCCCCTCGTCCTATACCAAGGGCACGTAGCGCAATCACAAGGGCATCCGTACCCGAATTTAAACCTACAGCATGCTTTACGCCTAAATAGGTAGCTGCTTCTTGTTCAAAGCCAGAAACCTCTTCACCTAAAACAAACTGACCTGAAATCATCACACGTTCAACAGCGGTTTGAAGTTGTGTCCAGAGTGCTTCACGCTGTGGGTTTAGGTCAAGCATGGGGATATGTCTCGTCATTAGATCCTCGAAACCACACTATGGCATAAATTTTGAATAATTTAGGTGCGCTTTGGTTCAGCTTAGGCTAGACTAAGCCAAAGGATACTAGAACCTTATGATAGAGAATGAGCAAATCCGTAATCAGATTAGAAGGCTCGAGCCAAGTTGGTTTGAGAACGCACAAGTTAATCTCTCTGCGCTCGAGCGCAGAAGCAGCACTTTAGGAACGCGTCGCAGCGTCAAAAAACAGTGGCAAGCGGCGTGGTTACTCAAAGCCATCACCTGTATCGATTTAACCACCCTTTCTGGCGATGATACGCCTGCTAAAGTCAAACGTCTTTGTGCCAAGGCCAGGCAACCCGTTCGTGAAGACATCTTAAAAGAGCTGGACATGGCAGACGCTGGCCTAACCGTTGGCGCAATTTGTGTTTACCCGACCATGGTTCGCCATGCGGTCAAAGCCCTTGAGGGCAGTAACATTCCTGTGGCTTCGGTTGCCACTGGCTTTCCGACAGGTCTTACACCCCTCAAGCAGCGCCTCGAAGAAATCAGCTATGCGGTAAATGAAGGTGCCAAAGAGATCGACATTGTCATCACTCGTGAATATGCATTAACTGGCCATTGGGATAAGCTTTACGATGAAATAAAGGCAATGCGAGAGCGCTGCGGAAATGCGCACCTAAAAACCATTTTGGCAACAGGTGAACTGGGGCATTTTAGAAATGTCTATAAAGCCAGCATGGTCTGTATGCAAGCTGGTGCCGACTTCATAAAAACCTCAACAGGCAAAGAGTCAATCAATGCTACCCTGCCAACCAGCCTCGTTATGGTTAGAGCTATTAGGGATTATCTGGAGAAAACAGGCATACAAATTGGTTTTAAACCTGCTGGAGGTATACGAACCGCAAAAGATGCCATGAACTGGCAGTTTTTAATGCGCGAAGAGTTAGGTAGAGACTGGCTCGAGCCAAACCTTTTTCGCTTTGGTGCCAGTAGCTTACTTACTGACATAGAAAGACAGCTCGAGCACTACGTAACAGGTAGGTACTCCGCTGGTTTTAGACACCCGATGGGGTAAAGCACGCGTATTCAAAAATGAAATAAGGCACTTTTCAAACCTCTTATTGCAACAACCGAGTTCACCCTTGGAAAGCAAACATTATATCAGCTATCCTATCGATTTAGGAATTAATGACCTATTTTGCGCATGTTATTTCAACAATAATGCTTTAAGACAATAGTACTTTATTAGTTCTTAAGATAAGAGGGCAAGATTGTAAGAAATTGAGCGCCTCTAATAATAGAAGTGCCAAAGACTCACTCACTTTACTTGCCCTTATAAAACCCCAGAATCATATGTCGTCATTGTAAAATCGTTTCGTGTTTAGAAGGGAAGAGAATTCATGAAACTCTCAAAACCACGTATAGTAGCCC
>JAHEBB010000821.1 GCA_024642575.1 Trueperaceae bacterium
TCACTGAATAATTTGAGTCTCAGACTGAGTGACTTAGGACGCAGAGAAGAAGCGCTGGCAGCTATTCAAGAAGCTGTTGAGATTAGACGAGACCTGGCAACCACCCGACCTGATGCCTTTAAGCCTGACCTTGCTAGGTCTTTATGGACTTATGCCTGGATTCTATATAAGGAAAACTTTGCCGAGGCAAGCTTTCTGGCTAAAGAGGCTATCCAATACCTGGAAGGGCATTACCGACAGTATCCTCAAGTTTATGCCTCCTGGATGAAAGGCATCATAAGCTTGTATCGAGAGAGTGCTACCAATGCTGGTTTAGCGCTAGATCAGGACTTACTTGACCGCATTCCAGATGGGTAGTATTCACTTTTGGGCTTAATTTGACCCCAGATTTCAGTTATTCGCCTGCCACTTCATAACCCCCTGCCCAGGTGAAGTCAGCCAGCGCATTCCTGTATCTGAAATGCTGATTGAGGTGGCAAAAGGGTAGGCTAAACCTGTATTGAGTTCTGACCAGTTGCTTTGACCATCTTGGCTTACAAAAACACCGTGGCTGTCTGTTTGGTAGCCACCCGCTTGCATGGCGCTCGAGCTACCCAAAAACACCTCAGACCTTACAGGGTCAATTTCAACCGTTCTGGCATAATTATCAGACCTTACTTTTGCCCAGTTTGCCCCAGCGTCGCTCGAGTAGTAAAGCCCTTTACCTATGCCCTTAACCGCAAGCCAAAGCTCATTGTTTCGGGCAGCCAAATCAAGGGGGCCAACAAACGACCAAGAGTCATGTAACCAATGCTCCCCGACTGTCCAACCTGAAGTCATAGAACTTGGCAAGTTGAGCGCTTGCCAGCTAGCTGCTACGCCGCGCTTTGGTGAGTGCCAGATACCACTGGCTGAGAGGACATAAACGCCCCTTTCCGTGTAGAAAGTTTTAAGACAATCATCTTTGGGGCAGTCAAGTACCTCTTGCCAGCTCTGTCCATCATTTTGGCTCAAATAAACATCGCCATTGGCAACAGCGTAAAGCCAGCGATTGTTCGTCTCACTGTCAGGGGCTAGGCTTAAGCCTTCCAAGCGTTTTAAAGGAGAAGGCAGGCCCGTTTTTAGCTCGAGCCAGCTTGTGCCTCTATCGCTACTTTTTAAAAGATGCAGGGGTTCTTCACAAGGTGTTTGGCAGTTTTCCAGATTTCCCCCGACTTGCGCCCAGACCACATTGGCCCTGTTTGGGTCAGCTACTACGCTTAAGGTATTACCACCATTGCCTAGCCAGCCATGACTATAGTTAGGGGTATTTAAGTCAATCCAAGAGGCACCGCCATCATCTGAGCGCCAAAGCCCCATATCCATATAGCCTGTATAAATCAAATTGGGGTCAGCCTTACTGGGTTCAACAACAATAGGCACCACGTTATCAATGCCCCTTGAGCGCCAGTTGCTATTGACGGGTTTAGAAACAGCGTCTTGCCAGGTTTTGCCGCCATTTTGACTTTTGTAAATAAATTGGGAGTTGCTCCAAAGAATCGTTGTTGGCGTACTTGGGTTATAGCCAAGCGTTTGGGCGAGGCCTTGATAGCTGTACCCCATGCCCCAGCTTTCATCACTGCCTGACCAGCCACCCCTTACTTTTAGTGTGCGTTTTGTCCAGCTCGAGCCTGCATTAAAACTTTCCCATAGATACGCTTCTTTGCCTAGCCTCTGGTCTAAGTCAATGAGTCTAATATGACTAGCAGCCGTAGCATCTGCCAATATCATCCCCGAAGGTTTAATGCCGCCATTGGCAGGTGGGGTGATATCTGACCAGCTAAACCCCGTATCTAAAGATTTAAAAAGGGCCCCTTCGTTATTTATGAGGGTTGTTGCGTACATAAGGTTGAGATTATTGGGGTCTTGAGCATATGCAATATCACTAAGTTCACCTTGATGAGGGTCAAGCCTGATAAAACTTTGCCCACCATCGGTAGAAAAGTAAGCTTCGGCGGGGCCTTCGTTAAAACGACCTTTACCACTAATGACCCAAACCCC